>NZ_JARPVX010000005.1:0-133723 GCF_033947565.1 Lichenihabitans sp. Uapishka_5 | reverse complement strand
GGGCTCGCCCAGGCGGCCTGATGCCGTACCTCTCGATGGTGTTCACTGTCAGATTCGTCGCCCAGAAGCTCGGGGTCGACCAAGCGGTGGTCGAAGCTATCGCCGAGGACATGCGGACAAAGGACGGATGCCTGTCGGTCATAGACAGTGCCAATGAAGATGAGCCCTCGAACTACGCGTTCACCCCCGACGGCATCGGCTACGTTGGGGAAATGCTCGCTAAGCAAAACCGGCCATAATCAACCGCGGTCCTCACCGGAGGCATACGCCCGTCCCGAGGACGGCAATGCCGAAGCGCTCTGATCCCTGCGCACCTGTGACCGTGACACCCTCGGGTCAACCGCAAGGTCGCCACCCTTCGCCGAAGCGCAGCGCGAAGCCGGACAGGGGCGTGCAGCGCAGCACCGACTCGTGCGGGGGCGTGGCTGCCTGGTCCGCGACCTGGGTGCCCAGAGTCCAGCCGGTGGCTTCGTCGAGCTCGAAGACATGTCTGAGACAGCCGCCCGTCATGCCGTGGGGAATTGCCGCCGCGCCTTTAGCACCAACCCGATGCTACGCCGACGATCAAGGCACTGTCGAACACACCGTCATGGTGGTTAACTTGTCGTTGGCGTCGCCGTCGAGCAGGCAGTTGCCTCACCCGGCGCTACCCGAAGCGACAAGCCAAAGTGACGTGATCGGGGGCCATACGACGCTTCATGCCGTCAAGCTGCAGCAGGTCTGCGCTCATGCTACGACCTTTATCAGCCATGCCGCCTCGTTCGGCTTGTGCGGGGCGCGGCCGAGCTAGACCTCGGTCACCTTGGAGTCGTTGCGGACATTGGTCAACGAGGCCGTTGTCTATGAAGACGACGCGGTCCGACCCCTACGGCACGCTGGCCTTCCAAGTATGCGTCTGCAAATTCATGGACTGGAACAGGACCATACGGCACCGAACCATCGACTGGTCTGTTCATCTATATTGCTAGTAGATTTATAGGTTGACGCGGAACCGCGCGGGTGATTGATCCTCGTTTTGTCCAGTCCGACATGCGAACTGCCTCCCCGAGAGGCGCCCCTTACCGCTCGAATCCGGGGTTTGCCGTGACCGAGTGAGCATACCATCCGGCACTGCGCTACGCCGTATTTCTCAGGAGAAACAATGACGACCATGACCCGCCGCCAAGCCGCGACGCTGTTCGGGGCCGCGGCCCTCGCGGGCGCCGTTGGCCTCGACGCCCGGCTGAAGCCGGCGCGCGCCGCAAGCGGCACACTCGCCAAGATCAAGGCGCGCGGCAAGCTCATCGCCGGCATCGCCAACGAGCAGCCCTATGGCTTCATCGATCCCGCCGGCAAGCTGACAGGCGCCAATATCGATGTGCTGCGGGCCATCATGGCGCCGCTCGGCGTCACCGAGATCGAGGCGCCCATCGTCGATTTCGGGGCGCTGGTGCCGGGCCTTGCGGCCGACCGCTTCGACGTCATCGGTGCCGGGCTATTTATCCGGCCGGCGCGCTGCAAGGTGATCGGCTTCTCGAATCCTGTAACGCGCTCGGGCGGTGCCTTCGCGGTCAAGGCCGGCAACCCGCTGAAGCTGCACAGCCTCAAGGACGTCGCCGCCAACAAGGAGGCGCGCTTCGGCACGCAGACGGGTAGCAACCAGGTGCAGGAAGCCAAGGACGCCGGCATTCAGGCCAGCCAGATCAGCTTGTTCGACAAGGACAACGAGGCCTTGGCGGCGCTGCAGGCAGGCCGCCTCGACGTGATCTATTTCCCCGACGTCGAGATCGCCGGCCTGGTCAAGGCTGCCAATGACTCCGGGGTCGAGCGCGCGCTGCCGTTCGAGCAGATGCCCGGACCGGACGGCAAGCCGTTCTACAATTATCATGCCTACGGGTTGCCCAAGGGCGACGAGGAGTTCGCGGCGGCGTTCAACGGCGAGCTCGCGAAACTCCGCCAGTCGGGCCGGCTGCTCGAACTGTTGAAGCCCTATGGCTATACCGAGAACGAGCTTCCGCCACTTGACGCAACGGCCGCGCAGGCCTGCGCCGGCTGAGTTTCAGCGCTCCAGCACGGCACGCAGAAAGGCGCGGGTGCGCTCGCTCTGCGGCGCCGTGAAAAGCTGCGAGGGGGCAGCATCCTCGACGATGCGGCCCTTCTCCATGAACAACACGCGATCGGCGATCTCGCGCGCGAAGCCCATCTCGTGGGTGACGAGCAGCATGGTCATCCCGCTTTCGCGCGACAGGGTGCGGATCACGCCCAGCACCTCGCCGACGAGTTCGGGATCGAGCGCCGAGGTCACCTCGTCGAACAGCATTACCTGCGGCCGCATCGCGAGGGCGCGCGCGATGGCGACGCGCTGCTGCTGCCCGCCCGAGAGTTCCCGAGGATAGGACGCCTCCTTGCCGCCCAGCCCGACCTGGGCCAGCAGGTCGCGCGCCCGCGCCTCCGCGTCGCGTCGCGTTAAACCCAGCACGCGCGCCAGCGCCTCGGCTACGTTGCCGAGCGCCGTCATGTGCGGGAACAGGTTGAAGTGCTGGAATACCATGCCGACCATGTGGCTTCGCGCCGCCGGGCGCCGAGCGAACCAACTCGCCGAGCGTGGCGGCCTGAGAGGTTCGCCCGCGACTTCGATCGCGCCTGCCTGGAACGGCTCGAGACCCTTGATGAGGCGCAGGATCGTCGATTTGCCGGAGCCGCTCGGGCCGATGATGGCGAGGCGCTGGCCGGCCGGCACTTCCAGGCTCAAGCGGTCAAGGATCAGGGTATCGCCGTAGCGTTTTTCGACGTTGGCGAGGCGCAGGATGGGTGTTCGGGCGTCAGCCACGCAATCGGGTCTCCAGGGTGCGGAACAGCAGGGAGGCCGGCAGGCTCAAGGCCAGGAAGAGCGCGGCCAGGAGCGTATAAGGCTCGTTGTAGCGGTAGGTCATGCCGGCGACGCCTTTGGCGGCCTGCATCATCTCGGGCACGGTGATGACGGCGAGCAGCGGCGTGTCCTTGAACATGCCGATCAGATAATTGCCGAGCACCGGCAGCATCGGCGGGATCGCCTGCGGCAGGACGATGCGGCGCCAGGTGTCGCGCGCCGGCAGGTCAAGCGCCCGCGCGGCTTCCCATTGCCCGCGCGGCACAGACTCGATTCCGCTGCGATACACCTCCGACAAAAAGGCGCTGTAGTTGAGGCCGAGCGCCAGAATGCCGGTGGTGATCGGCGGCAGGGTGATGCCCCCAAGCGGCAGCACGAAGAACAGAAAGTAGAGCTGCACCAGGAGCGGCGTGTTACGCATGAATTCGATGAAAGCCGCACAGGCGAGACGCGTCACGGTTTGGGGCGAGCGGCGGCCAAGCGCCAGGGCGAGGCCGCCGGCGAGCGCCAGGAGGAAGCCGGCCGCCATGACCTCGAGCGTAACGGCGGCGCCGCGCAGAAGATCGGGCAGGATCTCCCACGCGAAAGCGAAGTCGAAGCTCATGGCTGTGTGACCGCGCCGCGGAAGCCACCAAGGCGGCGCTCCAGGCGCCGGCTGAGACGGCTGAGCGGGAAGGCCATGACGAAGTAGAGCGCGAGCACGAGGCTCCACACGAGACCCTTCTGCCCCGTTGCGGTCACCAGCTGGCTGCCCGCGAAGGTCAGATCCGTCAGGGTAATAAGCGACACGAGCGCTGTCGCCTTCAGCAGTTCCACGAGCTGGTTGGCGAAGGGCGGCATCATTAGCGGTAGAGCCTGCGGCAGCACGATGCGGTGCAGCGCCAGCCACGGCGGCATGTCGAGCGCCAGCGCCGCCTCCCATTGACGGCGCTCGACCGTGCCGATCGTGGTGCGCACCACCTCCGACGCATAGGCTGAGGCGTTGAGCCCAAGGCCGATGACGGCAGTGGCAAGCGGCGGCAGGGTAAGGCCGAACAAAGGCAGGATGTAGAAGAGGTAGAACAGTTGCACCAGCGCCGAGGTGCCGCGCAGGATCTCGACATAGGCGGTCGCGAGGCCGCGCAGCAGCCGGCTCGGCGCGAGCCGCAGGAGGCCGACCGCGAAGCCCATGCCGAGCGCCAGCACCGCCGCGAGCGCCGTGACCTCGAGCGTTACGAGCGCGCCGCGCAGCAGCAGGGGGAGAAGCGCCGGCAGGGTCATGGGCGAAACGTGGGATGGCTTGGCATGATGGCGCGTGGCCTCTATCAGTGTAGCGGCTTGGTAGACGATCGCGCTCCCAACCGCCAGCCATGCGCGGCAGCCTTTCGGCTTGTGACGGCGCGACCTTTGAAGGACGGCCTCATGTCATTCGTCGATCGGATCCGCGCTTCGCGGCTCATGGCCGCCGCCGGACTCGACGCGCTGGTGATCGCGGAACCCGAAGGCTTCAGCACGGTGACGGGCGCGTCGCAAGGCGTCGCGGGGTTGTTCCGGCGCGCCGGGGCGGGCTTCGCGGTGCTGCCGGCCGACCCGGCGCTGCCCATCGGCGCTGTGGTGGGCGACCTTTTCGCCGCAGCGGCGCGCGAGCGCGTGCCCGACGCGCGGTCGCATCCGCTGTGGATGGAGCAGGTCGACGTTTCGGGCTGGACGAACGGCCCGATCGAGAACCGCATCGCCGCGGCCTGGCGACGGGACGGCCGCGCCCCCGGCTTCGCGCGTCCCGCGACCTTCGACCTCGGCCTGGCGCTCGCGGCGCTGCGCGCCGTGCTGGACGAGCGTGGGCTCGCCCGGTCGCGGCTCGGCTTCGACCTCGACTATGTGGCGGCGAGCGATGCCGCCGTCATCGCGGCGGCCCTGCCGGAAGCTCGCGTGCTCAACGGCTCCCCCGCCTTCGACCGGCTCCGCATGGTGAAGACGCCCGCCGAGATCGCGAAGCTCAGGCTCGGAGCGGAACTCGCCGAGGCTGGCCTCCGCCGCATGGCCACGACGGTCGCGGCGGGGCAGACGGCCGCGGACCTCCACGCGACCTTCCGGGCCGGGGTCGAGGCGGACGCCTCGCGGCGCGGCGTCCCGGCGCCGCCTTCCTGGGACTATATCGCCATCGGGCCTGACCCCTGGCGACCGGGCGGGCGCGTGGCGCCGGGCACGGTTATCAAGGCCGACGTCGGCTGCGTGGTCGACGGCTATTCGTCGGACACCTCCCGCAACTACGTCTTCGCCGCGCCCACGCCCGACCAGGCGCGGCTGCACGGCATCATCGAGGCGGCCTTCGACACAGGTTTCGCGGCCATCCGGCCGGGCGCGACGCTCGGTGACGTACATCGGATAACCACTGCGGCGCTTGAGGGCGCCGGCCTCGCGGGCTTCAGCCGCGGGCACTTCGGCCACGGGCTTGGCCATTCATTCTTCTCGGAGCAATGGCCGTTCATCACCGCCGGCAGTGACATCGTGATCGAGCCCGACATGGTGCTGGCCTTCGAGGTGCCGCTCTACGCCACTGGCATCGGCGGCTTCAACCTCGAGGATCAGCTGATCGTGACGGAGGACGGCGCGCGAAGCATGAACACCTTGCCGCGCACGCTCGCCATCCTGGGAGCCTGACCATGAACCTACGCGCCCTTGGCCGCGACGGCACGCTTACCTGGGGCATGCTGCACTTCGCGGCGCCCGGCCTGGAGTCGCTGGAACTGCCCGTCTTCGAGATCTCCGCGGGGCAGCCCGGGCCGCGGCTCGCCGTGATGGCCGGCATGCACCCGAACGAGGTGTCGAGCATGGAGGCGGCGCTCCGCCTCAAGGACGCCTTCACAAATACGCTCGACCGGGGTTCGGTGACGATCCTGCCGGTGGTGAACATGCCTGGGCTCGCGAGCCATGCCGAGTTCGTCTGCCCGGTCGACGGGCGCAACATCAACTTCTGCTTCCCTGGCGACCCGCATGGAAGCTTCAGCGAGGTGCTGGCCCATGCGCTGCTGCACGAATGGGCAGCTAACGCCGATGTGCTGGTCGATCTGCACGGCGGCGACCTACGCGAAGACGTGGCCAAATTCGTGATGTGCCAGATGACGGGGATTGCTGATTTCGACGACCGTACCCGCACCTTCGCGCACGGCTTCGATGCCGACGTCGTGGTCGAGTTTGCGGCTGGACAGACCAGCAACCGTGGCCGTGCCGCGAATGAGCGTCCCGGGCTTGGCCGCCACGCCGTGATGTCGGAAGCCGGCCGCAACGGCCTGCTGGAGGAGGATTGCGTCGCCTTCCATACCCAGGGCGTGCTGAACATCGCACGGCACCTCGGCCTCATCGGCGGTCCGCTTCAGCGGGGCAACAGGGCCCGGCGCGTGCTCGGCAACTTTCTTAAGGTGGCGGCACCGGCGGCGGGCCGCTTCTACCGCGAAGTTGCGGTCGGGGACCAGGTGGAGAAGGGCCAGCGCCTCGCCCGGCTCCGGAATCTCTTCGGCGTGCCTCTGGCTGAGATCCGGGCCCCGCTCTCCGGACGCATCATCATGATGGTCACGCACAACATCGTCGCGGAAGACGAGTGGGTGATCAGCCTGGGCGAGGTGATCCGGGAGTGAGAGAAGGTCTGCGGCGCGGCCATCAGGCGCCGCGCCGCTCACGCCGGGTCGGCCCGATCCGCCAGGAAGGCGTCGTCGACCGGCACGCCGAGCGCCGTCACGAGCCGGTTGGTTTCGGCCGCCATGCCGATGATCGCGACGAGTTCGGCGTGTTCGGCCTCCGTCATGCCCTTGGCCCGCGCGGCCGCCGTGTGGGAGTGGATGCAATAGCTGCAGCCATGCGCGACCGAGACGGCGATGTAGAGCATCTCCTTCACCTTCGGATCGAGCGCGCCGGGCGCCATCACGGCCTGGGCGCTTTCCCACGTGCGCTTCAAGGTCTTCGGATCATGGGCGAGCGCCCGCCAGAAATTGTTGACGAAGTCGGTCCCGCGCTTGGCCCGGATGTCGTCGAAGACGGCCCGGGCCTCAGGCGACAGTTGATGATCCTGCAGCAGCGTCACGGTCGCCATCGGCTCGGTCTCCTCGGTTCAAGCGGTAATGCCTGACATGGGGCGTCGATCCGGCTGTGCGGTGCCCCTTACTTGGCGTCGATAAAGTTCAGCACGGCCGCGTTGAACAGGTCAGGGTTCTGCAGGAAGGCGAAATGGCTGGCATTGGGCAGGATCAGCAGGCCCGCACCGGGGATCGTGGCCGCAATCGTTTCCGTATGCTCGCGCTTGATAGCCTCGTCATGGTCGCCATCGACAACGAGGATGGGCGTCGTGATGGCGCGCAGCTGCGCATCGGTCCAATTCGGCTGACTCGCCCACATGTGGCTGATCTGCTCGACGAAGGCGTCGTAATCCTTGGGCGTTGGCGACAGCCGGCCATATTCCTCCCCGGCGCGCGTGATGAAGGCCGCGAAGGTCGGGTTCTTCTCGACGCCGTCCTTCACGCCGGACGTAACTGTGTTGGCCGCGAAAGCGAAGACGCGGCGGACACGGTCGGGATGGCGCAGGGCGAGGTCGATGCCGATGATGCCGCCGTCGCTCCAGCCGACCACGTCGGCCGTCAGGATCTTTAATACATCGAGCAGGCCCACGACGTCGTCGGCCATCAGGTCATAGCCGTAGGGCCGGGCGTCGCGCGTGCTCCGGCCATGCCCGCGGCTGTCGACGAGGATCACGCGGTGATGCGGCGCCAAGGCTTGTACCTGATGGCCCCAATAGTCCGAGTTCGACAAGCCGCCGTGGAGAAGCACCACGGGCGGCCCGTCCCCGATCGCGGCGTAGAACAGCCTGATGCCGTTGACCTCGGCATAGCCCGTCGTTTCGCCCGCGACCGGCGCCGGCGTGGGCGGCAGGGTTTCCCAGCGTTCCGCCGCTGCGCCGGCCTGAATCGAGGCTGCGAGGAAGAGTGCGGGTAGCAAGCGTTTCATCATGTTTTCTCAACAGATGGCGATCGTTGCACGGTGTCGCCGGCTCGCCGTACCCGGTCCGATCCAGGCGTCGACATCAGTTCTTCAGGTTGGCGACCGATCTCCCGGGACACCCGTAGCGTCACCTAAGCTCCCGGGCAAATAGAACATAAAATAAGTAGACAATAGGTATGGGATCGGCTCTTTTGGAGCGAACCACGCTGCGGCGCACAATGGCGCCGCGGTCGGGTTCGGAGATCCCATGACCAGGCAGATCCGGTTCAACGCCTTCGACATGAATTGCGTCGGGCACCAGTCGCCGGGGCTGTGGGCCCATCCGCGCGACCGCTCCTGGCAGTACAAGGACCTCGAATACTGGACGGGGCTCGCGCAGACTTTGGAGCGTGGCGTCTTCGATGGCATCTTCATCGCCGACGTACTGGGCGTCTACGACGTCTACAAGGGCAATGCGAATGAGGCCATCCGGCAGGGCGCGCAGATCCCGGTCAACGACCCGCTGCAGCTCGTGCCCGCCATGGCGGTGGTGACCGAGCACCTCGGCTTCGGCATCACGGCCTCGATCTCCTTCGAGCACCCTTATCCCTTCGCCCGCCGCATGTCGACGATCGACCACCTGACCAAAGGGCGGGTCGGCTGGAACATCGTCACCTCCTACCTCGACAGCGGCGCCCGCAACCTCGGCCAGTCCACCCAGGTGGCCCACAACGACCGCTACGACGTCGCCGACGAATATCTCGAAGTGCTCTACAAGCTCTGGGAAGGCTCATGGGAAGACGGGGCCGTGGTGCGCGATCGCGCGGCGCGCATCTTCGCCCATCCCGAGAAGGTGCACGAGATCGGGCACCAGGGCCGCTTCTTCCAGGTGCCGGGCTTCCACCTCGCCGAGCCGTCGCCGCAGCGCAGCGTGGTGATCTACCAGGCCGGCGCCTCGAGCCGCGGCAAGGCCTTCGCGGCCGAGCACGCCGAATGCGTCTTCGTGGCCGCCCCCACGAAACCCATCTTGAAGGCCTATGTGGCCGACGTCCGACGCCGCGCCGCGCCGCGGCGGCCGGGCGCGATCCGAAGAAGCTCTTCGTCTACACGCTGCTCACCGTCATCGTCGATGAAACGGACGAGAAGGCGCGCGCCAAGTTCGAAGACTACCAGCGCTATGTCAGCTACGACGGCTCGCTCGTCTTCATGTCGGGCTGGACCGGCATCGACTTCGGCCAATACGCGCCGACAGACCTCATCAAGAAGGTCGAAACCAACGCCATCATCTCGGCCGTCGAGGCAATCACGGAGGGCGATCCCGACAAGAAGTGGACCGTCGAAGAACTCGCCAAATTCGGCGGCATCGGTGGCATGGGGCCGGTGATCGTGGGCTCAGCCGCGACCGTCGCCGACATCCTGCAGGACTGGGTGGCCGAAACCGACGTCGATGGCTTCAACCTCGCCTATGCGGTCACCCCCGAGACCTTCGAGGACGTGGTCGTGCATCTCGTGCCTGAGCTGCAGAAGCGGGGTGTTTACCCGAAGACCTACCAACCCGGCACGCTGCGTGAGAAGCTTTTCGGCGAAGGTCCGTTTCTGCCCGCCACCCATCCCGCAGCGCGCTACCGCGACATCGAACGCGTTAAGCGCGAGACCGCGGCGGCGGCCCGGCCGACGGCGGCGTGAGCGCGACACCATGAGCGCGGCGCCACCCCTCCTCGACGTCCGCAACGTGTCGCTCGCCTTCAAGGGCGTGAAGGCGCTGACCGATCTCAGCTTCGCGGTGCCGCGCGGCGAGATCTGCGCCCTGATCGGCCCGAACGGCGCCGGCAAGAGCTCGCTCTTGAACGTTATCAACGGCGTTTACCGCGCCGATGCGGGCGAGATCACCATCGACGGGGAGCCTTTCCATCGACCGACCCCGATGGGCGCGGCGCGGCGCGGCGTCGGCCGCACGTTTCAGAACAACGCGTTGTTCCGGCGCATGAGCGTGCTCGACAACGTGCTGACCGGGCTATCGACTGCGACGTCACCGAGATCATCGAGCGCCACAGCCACGCCATCGTGCTCGGCGCCGTCCGGGACGTGCGCGGCCATGACGGCACTGGCGCGGGGCTCGTCTACGGCCACGGCCGCTTCGGCAGACTTAACCTTCTTTAAGGGCGTTCTCATGCCATCCACATCTACGCCCGATTTTGAACGCCAACCTAAGGCGCACCGCATCACCTCCGATGCCGAGGCGATCGCCGTCGCGCGCGACCTCGCGGCCGTGTTTGCCACGGGCGCAGCCGACCGCGACCGTGAACGTCGGCTGCCGGTCGCCGAACTCGAGCGCTTTTCAGCATCGGGCCTGTGGGGCATCACGGTTCCGAAAGGTTACGGCGGCGCAGGCGTGAGCTACGCCACCCTGGCGGAGGTGATTGCAACTGTGTCGGCCGCCGATCCTTCGCTCGGCCAGATCCCGCAAAACCACCTCGCGGCGCTCGATGCTATCCGAGTCAGCGGCAGCGAGGCCCAGAAGGTGCTCTGGTTCGGCCGCGTGCTGGAGGGCGACCGGCTCGGCAACGCCTTCTCGGAAAAGAACAGCCGGCACGTCGGCGCCTTCGAGACGACGCTGCGCGCTTCGGGCGAGGGTTACGTGGTCAGCGGCGACAAGTTCTACGCGACGGGCGCGTTGTTCGCCCACTTCGTCCACATCGGCGCCGTCGACGAGGCGAACCGCGTCCACCTCGCCATCGCGGATCGCGACGCGCCGGGGCTGACGGTCGTGGACAGCTGGTCGGGCTTTGGGCAACGCACTACGGCAAGCGGCAACGTTGCGCTGCGCGACGTGCGGGTCGGCCCGGAGGCCGTGATCCCGGCCTGGAAAGGCGGCGAGCAGCCGTCATCGAATGGCGCCGTATCCCAGCTGATCCAGGCCGCGGTCGACTTAGGCATCGCGCAGGGCGCCTTCGCGGAAACGATCGGCTTCGTGCGGACGCGCTCCCGGCCCTGGATCGACAGTGGGCAGGAGCACGCCTTCGACGACGTCTTCACCATTCATGGGATTGGTGATCTTGCGGTCAGGCTCCACGCCGCCGAGGCCATGCTGGCCCGCGCGGGCCATGCGGTCGATGCCATTCTCGACGACCCAACCGAG
Organism: Lichenihabitans sp. Uapishka_5; assembly: GCF_033947565.1. NCBI lineage: Bacteria > Pseudomonadati > Pseudomonadota > Alphaproteobacteria > Hyphomicrobiales > Lichenihabitantaceae > Lichenihabitans > Lichenihabitans sp. Uapishka_5. Next base: position 122,789 of record NZ_JARPVX010000005.1, on the reverse strand, counting down.
GCGGCGGTGGCCGAGACGGCCGTTTCAGTGGCCAAAGCCAAGGTGTTGACCACCGAGATCGCGATCCTCGCGGCCAACAAGCTTCACGAACTCGCCGGCACCCGCTCCGTGCTCATGGCCGACAACCTAGACCGCCATTGGCGCAACGCCCGCACCCACACGCTGCATGATCCCGTGCGCTGGAAATACTTCCACGTCGGCAATCACGCGCTCAACGGCGTCGCGCCGCCGCGCCACGCCTGGAGCTGATCCGCTCCTCCCCGTTCTCCCCGGTTCAAGCAGAATGCCCATGTCTACGGCCTTCACCCAGAAGCTCGATCCCGAGTCGGTCGCCTTCGATCCGCCGCCGGTGCGGTCGCGGCCGGCGTACCGCATTCGCGACGACGCCGAAGCCCTGGCGGTTGCTCGCGAGGTCGCGGCGGAGCTGGCGCTGGGCGCCGTTCGGCGCGACCGGGAGCGCATCCTACCTTACGAGGAACTCGAACGGATCTCGGACACCGGCCTCCTGGCCATCACGGTGCCGGCCGAGTTTGGCGGAGCGGGTGTGAGCGCCGGCACAGTCGCCCGCGTGATCGCCACGCTCGCGGGCGCCGACGGCTCGCTTGGCCAGATCCCGCAGAACCACTTTTTCCTGCTTGAAGGGCTGCGCCTGTCGGGTACGGAGGCACAGAAGCGCTTCTTCTACAACCGCATCCTGGCGGGCGAGCGCATCTTCAATGCCCTGTCCGAGCGCGGTACTAAGACCGCGCAGGATCATGTAACGCGTCTGACGCGAGCGGGCGATGGCTTCGCGTTGAACGGCCGCAAGTTCTACTCGACCGGTGTGCTCTTCGCCCATTGGATCGGCGTGGTGGCCAACGACGACGCGGGCGAAAGCACGCTCTCCTTTGTGCCCGCGACGGCGCCTGGCGTGACGGTGATCGACGACTGGACGGGCTTCGGGCAGCGCACCACGGGCTCAGGCACCACGGTCCTCGACGATGTGGCGGTCGCGCCGTTCTCGGTGATCCCGTTCAAGCGCATCTTCGACGTGCCGACCGGCATGGGTCCGTTCGCCCAAATAATGCACGCCGCCGTTGAGCAGGGCATCGCAGAGGCGGCGCTCGCCACCGCAATCCACTTCGTCCGCCACCACACCCGGCCCTGGAAGGAGAGCGGCGTCGACCGTGCGTCCGACGATCCCTACATCGTTTCCGCCGTGGGCGAGATGAGCATTCGTACCGATGCAGCGGGCGCGCTACTCGAACGGGCCGGCGGCTTCGTCGACGCGGCCCGGGCGGCGCCCGACGAAGGCAACGTCGCGGCCGCTTCGGTCGCCGTGGCCGAGGCCAAGGTGGCCACCACCGAGGCGGCGCTCTTCGCGTCCACCAAGCTCATCGAGCTCGCCGGATCGAGCGCCACGCTGCAGGAGCACGGGCTCGACCGCTTCTGGCGCAACGCCCGCACCCACACGGTGCACGATCCTGTGCGCTGGAAATACAAGGTCATCGGCGATTACTGGCTGAACGGCCGCAATCCGCCCCGCCACGGCGCGATCTGAGGGCGCCGCCATGGTCTGCGAGATCCGTCTCAACGCCTTCGACCTGAACTGCGTGGTGCACCAGTCGGCCGGGCCAACGAGGCGCTGGAAAACGGCGAGTTCGAGGCCAACGCTTGCCAGCACAAGCCCTCAGTATGGCGGACGCAATCGCGAGGCCGGGTACCCGCGCGACCCTTGGGGTCCGCGACCTCGATCGTCATTGGCGCAACGCCCGCATCCACACGCTGCATGAACCAGTGCGCTGGAAATACGCGATCCTGGGCAATTATGCGCTGAACGACGTCAACCCGCCGTTGCACGCCTGGAGCTGATCCCGGGCCGCAGCCAGCCCTGCTTCTCTTTCCTCAAAGGAACGTTTCATGTCTGAACACAGCTATCGCGTGATCGAAGTCGTCGGCTCCTCGCCGACGAGCGCGGACGAGGCCATCAGCAACGCCGTCGCGGATGCGGCCAAGACCCTGCGCCATATCGGCTGGTTCCAGGTGGTTGAAACTCGCGGCCATGTGACCGACGGCCGGGTCGCGCATTTCCAGGTCACGCTCAAGATCGGCTTCACGCTCGACGACCGCGGCGCCGAATAGTGTTGACTGACGGTGTGCCTGATGCCGCGGCGCGGGAGGCGGCCCTGTCGGAACGGCTGTCCGCCGCGCCGCTGCTGACCCTCGCGGGCGTCGCCAAGACCTTCGGCGCTACGGTGGCGCTCCAGGGCGTGGATCTTCGCATCGCGGCGGGCGAGATCCTCGCCCTGATGGGCGCGAACGGGGCTGGCAAGTCCACGCTGGTGTCGATCCTCGGCGGAGCGACGCGGCCCGACCAAGGGACGATGCGCCTCGGCGGCGAAAGCTTCGCACCCGTGACGCCGGCCGACAGCCGGCGGGCCGGGATAGCGATCGTGCATCAGGCGACCGACAGGGCCGGGTGCCCCGGCCTCACGGTCGCGGATGCGCTCGTGCTTGATCGGTTCGCCGATGCGCGCTTCCCCTTGTTCCTGTCGCGGCGCAGCGTCCGCCGCGAAGCCGCGTCCGTGTTGCGGCAGGCCGGGTTCGACCTGCAGCTCGATCTCGACTTCGGCGATCTTAAACCTGCCGAGCGGCAGTTGCTCGCGATCGCCCGGGCCGTGTCGGCCCAGGCCCGGCTGCTCGTCCTCGACGAGCCGACCGCAAGCCTGTCGAGCCACGAAGCCGGACGACTGTTCGACATCATCGAGGACCTCCGGGGGCGCGGGCTTGCCATCGTCTACATCTCGCATCGGCTCGGGGACCTGAAACGCCTCGCCGATCGGGTCGTGGTGCTGCGCGGCGGCCGAGTAGCCGACGCGCAGGCGGCACCCATCGATTTCGAGCGCGCCGTCACGGCCATGATCGGGCGCCCTTTGGCGGCGGCACATGCCGAGGCCAGGGCCATCGCCGGCGATGTGGTTCTCGATGTCGCAGGGCTCCACCTCGGCGGCGATGCCGCGCCGATTGATTTCCAAGTTCGGCAGGGCGAGGTGGTGGCCCTGACGGGGCCGCTCGGGGTCGGCAAGAGCCGGCTACTGTCGACACTGTTCGGCGTTCACGCGCCCGCCGCCGGAACGATGCGGCTCGGCGGCCGGTCGTATTGGCCGCGCGATCCGGCAGGCGCCATCGCGGCGGGCGTCGCCATGGCGGCGGAAGATCGCCACCGCACCTCCTTCGTGCCGTCCGACTGGCCCGGCGGAACCGTGGCGGGAACGGTCGGCCTGCCCCACCTGGGGCGCTGGTACCCGCACGGGTTCCTGGTCGGAGACCGTGAAAGCAAGGCGGCGCAGGACGGTATTGAACGGTTGAACATCCGCGCCTCCGGGCCGCAAGCACGGCTCGACACGCTGTCGGGCGGCAACCAGCAGAAGACCATCCTGGCGCGCTGGCAGGCCGAGCCGATGCGCCTGCTGCTGCTCGACGAACCCTTCCAGGGCGTCGATGTGGGCGCCCGCGCCGACATCGTGGCCGCGATCCGGGCCGACCGCGGCGTGGCTACCCTGATCGCGACGAGCGATCCCGAAGAGGCGCTCGAGGTCGCCGACCGCATTTTCGTCATGGATCGCGCTGGGCTCAGCCCCGTGACCAAAGCCCATCACGCGAGCCTTCGATGACAGCCTCCTCCCAGACCAGCGTGCAAATTCCTCAAGCGACCGGGACCTGGCGCACCATGGGGTCCGACCTCGCCCGGGGCAGCGCGATCTTCCTGCTACTTGCCGCCATGCTGGTGGGGTTCGGCACGGCCGAGCCGGCGTTTCTCGGCCTCGCCAACGCCATGAGCGTGCTCCAGGCCGTCTCGGTTACGGCGATCCTGGCGACCGGCATCACGGTGACGTTGGCGGTCGGCGGTTTCGATCTCTCGATCGGCGCCGTGGCGGCCGCAAGCGTGATGGTGGCGAGCTACGCCATGGTGGTGTGGCACCAGCCTGTCTGGACCACGGTGCCGATCGTCTTCGCCTTTGGGGTTGTGGTCGGCCTGCTCAATGCGGCGCTCATCCTGTGGCTGCGCGTCCCCGACCTGCTGGCGACACTGGCCGTGAACTTCCTGCTGACCGGGTTGCAGCTCATCCCCACGGCAGGAAGGTCCATTGCCACGGGCCTTATCCTTCCCGACGGCACGGCAGCGACGGGCCGGTTCGATCCCGCCTTCCTGGCCATCGGACGCGGCCGGCTCTTCGGCATCCTGCCGGTCCCTGTTGTGCTGATGATCGTCGTGGCACTGGCTCTGCACGTGCTTACCGAGCACACCCGCATCGGCCGCCTGCTGTTCGCGACGGGCGGCAATGCGGTCGCGGCCCGGTTGGCCGGGGCGCCGACTGGTCGCCTCAAGGCGCTGGCCTACCTGGTCTCGGGCGGGCTCGCGGCGCTTGGCGGCATCGCTGTCGCCGCGCGGGTTGGGCGCGGCGACGTTTCATCGGGCGCATCGCTGCTGCTCGACGCGGTGGCGGCGGCGCTGATCGGCTTTGCGGTGCTGAACCGGCGGCGTCCCAACGTCTTCGGCGCCGTCGTCGGCGCCATCTTCGTCGGCTTCCTGCTTAACGGGCTGACGATGCTGAACGCGCCTTACTACACCCAGGATTTCGTCAAGGGTGCGGTCTTGGTCGGGGCCCTGGCCCTCACATTCGGCTTCGCCCGGCGCGCCTGAGGCGCATGCCGCGCTTGCCATTCAATCCCAAACCAAAAGGTCCTATGATGTCGCTCCGATCCCACCTGTTTGCCGCCGCCGCGACCCTTGTGGTCGCTAGCCCCGCCGTCGCGGCTGGCCTGCCCGGGGCGCCGCCGCCCTTCGACAAGGGCGGCGTCAAGGTCGCGCTGGTGCGCTACCTCTCGGTCGGCGATTTCTACCAGGCCTACGAGGCAGGGGCGCAAGCCCAGGCCAAGGCGCTCGGCATCGACCTACGCGTCCTCCCGGGTCGGCAGGACGCCAGCCAGGAGCGCGATCAGGTGGAACAGGCCATCAACCTCGGCGTCCAGGCGATCGTCATCGATCACGGGCTGCCGGAGTCGCTGAAGGACGTGGCCCAGAAGGCGTTGGATGCCGGCATCAAGGTGGTGGCCTTCGACGTCAACCTCGACAACCCGAAGATCCCGCAGGTCGAGCAGAGCGATCACGCCCTGGCCCAACAGGCGCTCGATCAGGTCGTCAAGGACAATGGCTTGAACTTCGAGGCCGGCTACGTTTATGTCGCCGGTTTTGCGCCGCTCGACCGCCGCAACGAAATCTGGACGGCGTTCCGAGCTAAGAACCCCAGTGTCGTCGAGAAGGCCCGCTTCGGCAGCGTCAGCGACAACACGGCGAGCGCGACCGCCGACCAGGCCAAGGCGGCGCTGCGCGCCAACCCCGGCATCACGGTTGTGTTCGCGCCCTATGACGAGTTCGCGCGCGGGGTCAAGCTGGCAGCGGCCGAGCTCGGCACGGCCGACAAACTGAAGATCTACTCCGCCGATGTGTCCACGGCCGACATCGCCGAGATCACCGAGCCGGGCAGCCCTTGGGTTGGCACGGTCGCCACCAATCCGGCCGTGGTGGGGCAGGTGTCGATCCGCGCCGCCTCGCTCGCGGTGGCGGGCCAGGACCCCGGCCACCGGATCACGGTCGAGCCGACCCTGCTCACCCAGACGACGTTGCGGCAGGCGGGCGTCAAGACGGTCGAGGACCTCAACGCCAAGATCCCGGCCTTCGGCCATTCCGACGCCGCGACGGCCGCCTGGATCCCCGAGCTGAAGTGAGGCCGGGCCTCGACCTGTTCCACGACGGAGGTGACATGACGCAGTCCCGTTCGACTCTCGAGATCACGCTCCTCACTCGCACCAGCGACCTCGTCCGGTTGCTGCCGGAATGGTGGGCGCTGTGGAGCCGGTCCGCGCAGGCGACGCCATTCCAGTCGCCCGCCTGGCTGCTGCCATGGTGGCAGGTGTTTCACCCCGGTCCGTTGATGAGCGTGGCGGTGCGGCGAGACGGCCTCCTGGTGGGGCTCGCGCCCTTCTACCTGGAGGACGGACCCTACGGTCGTCGACTGCTGCCGCTCGGCATCGGGATGACGGACTACCTGGATGTACTCATCGACGGCGCGCCGGCCCCTGACGTCGCGGAGGCTTTCGCGAAAGCCTATGTAGCAGAGGGTGGACGCTGGGATGTCTGGTCGCTTGAGGAGTTGCGGCCCGACGCAGTGGCTTGTTCCCTCGCGTTCGGGACGCTCGAAGGCGAGCCGCAAGGTCAGTCGGCCGCGCCCGTGCTGGCCTTGCCGGCAACCGTTGCGGAGTGGGAGCGCTCCCGCGGCGGCCGACGCTGGCGCCGCGCTTGGAATCGCGTGCAGCGCCATGACCGCGTTGGCATCGCCGAGAGTGACGGCCTATCGGGCCCCGACCTATTCGAGGCGTTGATCGAACTGCACGGCCGACGTTGGGCCGCCAAGGGCGAGCCCGGCGTACTGGCCAACCCCGACGTTCGCCTGTTCCACCGCACGGCCGTGCCGCACCTTCGGGCGTCCAAGCTCCTGCGGTCATTCGGCCTTCAGGTCGAGGGCCAGACGGTTGCGGCCTATTACGGCTTCGCCCATCGCGGCGAGAGCTACGCGTATCTCAACGGCTTCAATCCCGATTGGGGATTCGAGAGCCCAGGGACGGCGCTGATCGGGACCGCAATCCGCTGCGCCATTGGGCAGGGACAGCGGCGATTTCACTTCCTCCGCGGGCAAGAGCCGTACAAGTATTTATGGGGCGCCGAGGACCGCTGGAATGTCGTGCGAACGCTAAGGCGTGTCAGTACGACATCCGGAAACGAGATCTGTGGTCGGCAGGCCAGTCATCAGGGATACTCCTGAAGTTATCGCCTTCGCCCTACTAACCCATCCGATCGCGGCTTTGCGGCGTATAGGGTTCGGATCAGAATGATCTAACTCTACTGGTCCGCCTCGATTACTGGATGCGTTCACCGATAAAGGTCCGCTTACCAGAATGTGGACACGTTCAAGCTTTGACCGAGTTGGGCGCGAAGCTGAAGGTCCGCTTCCGCGCATGTTCAAGTTTTGCATCGAATGACGGCATGCCTGATGGCTTCGATCAGGACTGCACCGAATGCAGCCGATCGCCGAACTCTGCTGTCGCGCCAGGAAAGCCGAAGTTCACTACAAGCCCGCCGGGCTGGCCGGTGGCGGGGTTCACGAACAGCACCGTCACGAACAACGGGTCATCAAAGCGCGTGTCGGAGACCTCGCACAGCTTGAATGCCGAGGCGGGAAGCCCCGACTTCTCCTGGAACACGGCGGCCACGTTGCGCGACTGGGCCGAGTGCGCATCGCCTAGCGTCGACAGAAGAGCGAGCACCTCGTTGTCGCGCGGCAACCCGATAATCTCGAAGCGGTCCTGCACCGCTGCCTTGACCGCGGCGCGCGTGCTCGTGTCGGTGCAGGCGCGCAAGTCGGCCGCGCTGGTGACCGGGTGAGCGACGAGGCTGTGGCCCAAGGTGAACAGCAGGATGATGAACTGCATCGCGAGGTCTCCTACGATCAGATGCGGCGCGTCAGGCCTGCAGCGCGTTGCCGGTCGATCCAGCGGCGTCGAACACGGTCGCCTTCATGCGTTCGAACTCGGCGTCGCTGATCGCGCCCTTGGCTCGCAGCTCGGCTAGGCGCTCCACCTCGCCGATCGGGTCACGTGCGGGCGACGGGGCGGTGGTCAGCTCGGGCAGAGCCGCGACCGGCACCGGTCGGCCCTTGCCATCCAGCGCGGCCCCGAAGCGGTTCGCCGCGGGCGTGCCGCGCTGGCACACGAAAGCGAGCAGTGGGATGGCGCCGATCAACGTAAAGGCGGCCAGGACCCACCAGCCGGTGCGGTCGGTATCATGCAGGCGCCGCACCAACACCGACAGGGACGGGATGGCGTGCACCAGCGTCACCAGCAGGTAGAAGGTGCTCTCCGTCTGCAGCCGCCGGTCGAGCAACGCGGCCCCGGCACCAAGCAGGAAGCTGATCAGTGCAAAGTACCAATACTCCGATCGGATCGCGCGGCCGGAGAAGCTTGCATACCGGCCCATAGCGCGGCCGTACCAGTTGACTTCGTTGAACAGCTTCAAGGGAGATCTCCGTTGTAGGGTGTCGGCATTGTGAGAGACGGTACGTTTAAGGAGTGGCTATAGCCAGTGGTTTGATAGCCACCTGGATGCTGCCATCGTTCGATGAATGGGCGCGAGCTGGTGGCATGGAACATCAGGCGGATTAGGGTCACCCAGGGGATCTCCCAAGATCTGCTGGCCGCTGATGCCGCGATCGACCGCGCCTATCTCGGAGGCCTCGAGCGGCAGCGTGAGAACCCGACCGTCGACCTGCTTGACCGCGTAGCCCGAGCCCTGTCGGTGAACGTGAGCGAGCTCTTCCGCGTGCCTGAAATCGGGGAGGTGCCACCCGAGGCCTTGCGCGGTGGTCGGCGCCGGAAGTGAGGCTCAGTATTCGTCGGCCAGCATGATGGTGAGGAGCCGCATCGTCACCGCCGGATCTGACGGGTCGGGGGAGTGCTGCTGCAAGCTGCGGTCGTAGTAGTCGATCTTGAAGAACAGCCGGGCGCCACCGACCGTCACCGCGCCAAAGTCGTGCTCGTCGTGCGGATCGTTGGCGCTGTCGAAAGCCGCGAAGTTCGCGACCGCATGCCGGATCTCATGGCGCAGGTCGAGGCTGAGGGCGACGACGCCGGCTGTAAGGATGACGCGACCATCCTCGACGTTTTGGCGCAGGGCGTCGTTGAGGGTGCGAATGCGCGTTTTCACGCCGGATGCGAGCATGGTGATCTCCTAATGGTGGGTGAGGGCAGCGCCGATGCGCTCGACGCGTGGGTCGAGCCGGGCTAAGCTCGTTCAGTTTGAGGCACCAAAGCAGGCCAGAGGCGCCGCTGGGCCGCTTCGGCAGTAGCGCTTGGGCGTTGCGGCCCTGAGCCCCTGAAGGCCGCTGGCGGCCGGTTAAAGGCCTGCAGCGCGGGTGTTTGGGCGGCATAGCCCAGGGGGCGACCGGGCTCGGCCGCCCCGAGGCGCGTCGGCCGGGGCTCAGGCCGGCACAGGCGGCAAAAAGCCCAGCTCGGTGCGGCGGCGCACGACGGTCGGCTCAGTGAAGTCGCGCCAGCGCAGCGTCACCATGCTGCCGTTGGAGCCGATCACCTCGGCCTCCCACCAGCCCTCGGCCGGTCCCGTCGTGGCCAGCACCAGACTGCCGATGCCCACGTCCTCGATCCGGGTCGGCCGCACCGGCGGCTTCGGGCCAGGGTTGGAAGGGGGTGAAGGCGGCGATGCCGGTGCGCCACCTTCGGGCTCACCGGCGTCGCTCCCGACCACCTGCAGGGTGGGGCGCGGCTTTGCGGCTGCCGTTTCGACCCCCGTCGCCGGCTCAGTCGCGCTCGGGCTGCCTGCACCGCCGGTGATCGCCTCCAGCTGGCCGTAGACTTTGGCCGCCACGAATGGGGTGAAGGCGCGGCCGCTCGAGAAGACCCGGCCCTTCGGCAAGCCGCTGACGAGCGCGCGCAAGGCGTCGCTCTCGATCGGCACAGCCTGCATGTTCATCAGGCCGGCCGCCTTGGTGGCCAGCGCGGCGCTAGCCTGGTCGAACCAGGAGGCGTGCGGCTTGCCGGCGTTGTCGCGCCCAAACACGACGAGGTGGGGCTCGGGGGTGAGTGCAGCTTCGGTCATGGCTAGATCCTCGCAAGGGTTGCGGTGTTCAAGCCGCGCGCATGCGACGTCGTGGTGATGATCGACGCCGTGGCAGCCTGGTCGTCGTCAGCATAACGGTGCTGGTCGCGACATGTTCAGGCTAACCGAGGCGGTTTATTTGTCGTCAAGCGTAGATTTCGAGGGCGAATACTAGGTGCGTTTCGGGGCTCTATTTAGGCTTCATATCGGAACTGCAGTTCTTGACTCTGCATCATCGCAGCGGGACGCGGCGGCAAGTAGTGACGGGACACTCACCCTGCGCGCAGGGCCGTGCGTCGTCGATCCGGTTGCCGTTGCAGGCGTCGTGCCCCTCGGCGGCGCAGAACAGCCACACCGCCCGCTGCACCAGGCGGGGAAACACCGTCGGGCCGCCGGGGCAGAACTGCCGGGCGTCGATGCGCTCGGCCGCGGCGGCGATGACGTCTGCGCAGCCGCCGGGAGCGTAGCAGCCGGGGCCGTAGGCGTGCTCGGCCGCGAGGTCATGCAGGCAGCCGGCGCGGTGCAGCCAGTTGTGCACCAGGGTGTCGACCACCACCATGCTGGCGCCGGTCTCGACCCACAGTGGCCGGCCGGGGTCGCCGCCGAGCAACAGGTCCGACAAGGCGAGCGACAGCACCTTGGCCGAGACGCCGAACACGGCGGTAAGCGGGTCGAGCACGGCATTGCGCAGACCTGCGCCACGGTGCGGACCCGAAACCGCTGCCGCCATCGCGAGCCGGTCGTCAAGCCATTCAACGAGGTCGCCGCCGCAGATGTCCCGCACGAACAGGAAGAGCGCATAGGCGGCCTGGCTCAGCCGCCCGTTGCGCAGGTCGTGGGTCGGCAATGGACAGGCTCGCAGGTGAGCCGGCTCGGCGCAGCTGTAGCCAACCTTGGCAAAGCGGCAGTCGTGGAAGTGCCAGTAGCTCTCGAGCTTGGGGCAGCTCGGCTTGGCGGCGAGCGCCGCCGCCACGTCCCCGGAGCTGATCGTGCCGTGCTGGTCGAGGTAGGCGGCTGCGATACCGTTGGAGACGCCCTGGAAGTTGAGCACCCGGGCGAACCAGTCGAAGATCGCCGGGGTGTCACGGCGAATGATCCCCGCGGCGAGGCCGGAGGCGGCGAAGAAGCGCTGCAGCTCGGGCAGCAGCCCCCCCGGAGCAGTGACGCGGCACACGTCAAGAAGGCGTCCAGCTACGAGGTCGAGGTTTTCGGTTCGCACGATGCTAATTTCGGGGTTTGCCTGCGGCCCCAAGGCCGATCAGCCTGCCTCATAGCGCAGGCGCCAAATACCCCGTCAAACCCGCTCTTTAGGCCCCTTCGGCCTCCATTTGGCGTTTTCAGCCCGCTTGAGCGCGGCCGCATCGATCGAAAAACGCCCTGACCTGGTCGGTGTGGAGCGGAAAGGCCGCAGTGACTGCCTCGTGGATGACCACGACTTCTGACACCTCGGCGTCGTGGCTGAACGGCCCCACTTCGGCGATGGGCGGACACTCGCAGAAGATCAGGTTCTGTCGCCGATCGGGCGTGGTCACGACGGAAACGATACGCAGCGAAGCTGGGTTGATGGTGACACCGGTCTCTTCACGCACTTCGGTCGCCCCGGCCTCCTGCCACGACTGCCCGAGCATCTGATAACCGCCCGGGAGGGCCAGTTCGCATTGTCCCATGCCTGGCAGCGCGCGCCGGATCATCAGCAAGCCGTCAGCAACCGGCACGAGGACCACCACGACCGTCGGGGTGTTGGCATAAGCTGTCATTCAGCAGGCCTCCGGGCTTATGAAGGGCGCGATTTCCGAGCCATACCGCCCCACAATCAGGCTCTGGCCTATTCGGGGTCGCGGCGTCCGATCACGCGTACCGTACCGAGTGCGCCCCGACCGCGCACGTAGCCCCGTGACACGGAGCTAGAAAAGTCAGCGGCAAGCTGGGCGATGTCATGCAGCAAAGCTCGGATTGCTGCCCGCAGATCGCCATCGAACTCAGCAATGACGGCGTCGACCTCGGCCTCGGTGGGGTTGTCCACATCGTCCATGCTCGCGCCTCTCATTTAGAACATAGAGAGAACATAGCACATCAGGAATCGCGAGAAAGGTAGCTGGGCCCTTATTCCATCGCAGGTGCCCTGCCCTCCCGATGCGCCCCTCCGATGGCCTCAGCGAGCTTGCCGCCGATGAGCTCGGCCGCCTGCCGTAACGGATCAGCGTCGAGGTGGGCATAGCGTGCGGTCGTCTGCGGATGATTATGCCCGAGCAATTTGCCGACGATGGGCAGCCCCAAACTAGCACCTGCACCGATGGAGGCAAAGGTGTGCCGCAAATCGTGAAGGCGTACGCCCGACAGCCCCGCATGCATGCGCACCGCCTCCCAGGGCTTGTTCAAATCGGCGCGCGGCTGATCCAGCGACTTACCGGAAACGACGAATGGGCCCTGCTGCGGTAGGCCCGCCAGGATGGCACGGGCCGTACTGTTGAGGACGATGGTCTTACGGCCCGTTTTCGAGTCGGGCAGCAGCAGCAGCCCGCGCTCGAGGTCGACGTACTCCCAGCGTAGCTCCAGGATCTCTCGCAGCCGCGCGCCCGTAAACATCAGCAGGCGGATGGCGGCTGCAACCGGTTGCGAGAGAATGGTGATACGATTTTCAGCCTTCGGTAGGTGCTTTGAAGCCGGCTTTTTTGGGTCGAGCTGCCAGGGAAGCCCCTGCGTCTCGCCGAGCTGCAGGGCCGCACCAAGGCGCTCAAGCTCGTCCCGGCTCAAGTAACGCTCGCGCTGGTCCTCGCGGAACTTCTCGATGCGACGTGCCGGGTTGTAGTGCTCGGGCACGAGGTCTCGCTTCTCCGCAAAGGAGTACAGGCTGCCGATCACGGCGAGGAGGCGGTTTGCTCGATATGGGCGGTCATTGAGGCTCGCGTGAAGACGACTAAGGTCGCCCCGCGTGACGTCGGTCAGCTTGCGTTTTCCCAGCGTCGGCAGCGCGTATAGTCTAAGCAGCGATTCATAGTCGGCGTGCGTGCCCGCCTTGCGCTTCAGCCGTACATGCTCGGCCAGGAACAGCTCGGCGACCGAGCCGAAGGTCTGCTCGGCTCGGTCGCGGGTCAAATCAGCCGCTGGATCCTGGCCGAGGCTGACGGCGCCAAGTACCGCTTTCGCTTGTTCACGGGCCTGGTCGACGGTGAGTGGGCCGAAGCGCCCGATGGTGAAGAAGCGCTTCGGCCCACTGGGCCCCGCGTCACGCGTTCGGTACCGCAGCATGAAACTTTTAGTCCCGGTCGGTTCGATTCGAAGGCCGAAACCACGCAACTCGCTATCCCACACGAAGCTCGGCTTTGGCCCGGCCTGCGCTTGGTCCACAATTCGCTTCGTCAGCCTCACAGCGACTCCGCCCATCTGCCATCCCTTTCCAGTGACCATTCAGTGACCAGAGTAGCGGGAAGGTAGCAGATCAAACCGGGCGTGTCAGGATATCTAAATCATTGTGATAAAACACTGAAAATGACTTTCTTCGACGTTCCGGGACATGCCGGGAAATGAAGAAAAACGAACTTCGAATCTGGGTGTCGGGAGTTCGAATCTCTCCGAGCGCGCCAAGTGTTCTTCTCGAGTTATGCTTGGCGCAGGCGACGCTGCAATCGACATCCCCTCAACATGATGAACATCGAGCCGTATCCGCAGCTGATGATCAAGGACGCCATCATCCTGGCCGCCACCTATATCAGCCGTGAGCGGCGCGCCTGATCGGGAACACCGAGGCGATGCCGATGGCGTCGCGAACCAGCCTCAGCTTTAAGGAAAATCGAACATGGCGAACCCATTTGACGGCAAGGTCGCGGTGGTCACCGGCGCGGCCTCCGGGATCGGCCTGGCGACCGCACAGGCCCTGATGGCGGCAGGCGTCACCGTGGTGATGGTCGACCGCAACGAGGTTGCGCTGGCGGCGCTTGTGGCCACGAGCGGCGGCAAGGCGATCGCCCAGGTGACCGATCTGCTCGACCCCGAGAGCTGCAACGCGATGGTGCCGGATATCCTGGCCAAGGCGGGTCGCATCGACATCCTGCACTGCAACGCCGGGTCCTATGTCGGCGGAGACCTGGTCGACACCAACCCGGCCAGCATCGACCGCATGCTGAACCTGAACGTCAATGCCGTGATCAAGAACGTCCATGCCGTGCTGCCCCACATGATCGAGCGCCGGACGGGCGATATCATCGTCACCTGCTCGGTGGCCGGCCATGTGTCCATCATGCCCGAGCCCGTCTACACGGCGTCCAAGTGGGCCGTCACGAGCTTCACCCAGGCCACCCGTCGTCAGGTCGCCAAGCACGGCATCCGCGTCGCCCAGGTGTCGCCAGGGCCGGTGATCTCGGCGCTTCTGGCGGACTGGCCGGCGGAACGGCTTCAGGCCGTCAAGGACGCGGGCGGCCTGATCGAGGCGTCCGAGGTCGCCGATGCGGTGATGTACATGCTGAGCCGTCCACGCAACGTGACCATCCACGACATGATCGTTCTGCCCACCAATTTCATCGACGCCTGAGGCTTTGGGGGGCCTGTCCCGTCAGGCCCCCGGTGGCCAGGCCTTGCGTTAGGGTGTTCGCAAAGAGCGTCACACCGCCTCGTACTCGGCGCGCGCGTTTCATCGATGGAAACGCACGTCGAGCGAAGGTCGAAGGCGGCCTGCTCTTCCGCGACCTATGCAACGTACTGGGGGATGGAAGCTTAGCGGATCCCGCATCGTATAACGTTTCAGGGATCGAGCATATCGAATCAGGGATGCTTATTCATCCTTCGCAACGGCGCGCGGCATGCTATGAGGCATCCAATCGGTCGGAAGAACCGGGCGAAACAAGTCCGAGATCCTGTTTCGCAAAAGCAAACACCGTGGACGCCGAGACGGGCGCCACTCAGGGAGGGGAAATCATGATCATCACGCGTCGATCGCTGTTGGCCGTAACCGCGGGTGGCTTCGCGGCTACCGGTCTCGGCGGCCTTGCCTGGGCGGCCGAATTGCCCAAGCTGAAGAAGAAGGACAAGTACAAGGTCGGCTTTGCCCAGACCGAAAGCAACAACCCGTGGCGCCTTGCCCAGACGGCGAGCATGAAGGACGAGGCGGCCAAGCGCGGCTGGCAGCTCGTGTACACCGACGCTGCCGGCTCGGCGGCGAAACAGGTCGCCGACGTGCGGTCCATGATCGCCCAGAAGGTCGACGTGATCCTGCTCGCCCCGCGTGAGGAAAAGCCGCTGATCCCGGCCGTGATGGAAGCGAAGAACGCCGGCATCCCGTTGTTCTGCATCGATCGTGGCGTCGATCCGACGATGGCCAAGGCAGGTCGCGATTATGTGGCCTTCATCGGCTCCGATTTCGTCAAGGAAGGCATGATGGCCGGCGACGCTTTCGCCAAGGCGGTCGGCGGCAAGGCCAAGATCATCGAACTGCAGGGAACCACCGGCTCCTCGCCCGCCAACGACCGCATGAAGGGCTTCAAGGACGCCATCGGCAAATACCCCGACATGGTGATCGTGGCATCGCAGTCGGGTGATTTCGCCCGTGACAAGGGCCGTCAGGTGTTCGAGACGCTGTACCAGGCGCATCCGGAGGCGACCGCGCTTTACGGCCACAACGACGAGATGAGCATGGGCGCCATCGCGGCCATGGAGGCGGCCGGCAAGACGCCCGGGAAGGACATCATGATCGTGTCCATCGACGGCACCAAGGATGCGGCGCAAGCCGTGGCGGACGGCAAGATCGCGGTGCTGGTCGAGTGCAACCCGCATTTCGGACCCAAGGCCTTTTCGTCGATCGTCGACTACGCCGACGGCCAGACCCTGGCGGCCGCCTTGGTGAACACCGACCGGCTGTTCACCAAGGACAACATCGCGAGCTATCTGCCGGAAGCGTTCTAAGCTTTGCAGCCGATCCAGCCCTTGCCCGGAAGGGAGCAGCTGGATCGGCTTGCTGACCGCAGTCGCCGCTCGGCGTAACGAACCGGAGCCGGTGCGCTGAACCAAGCGACGCCGCCCGACGTGGCGATCCATGACGAGGCCCCATCGTCATCGGGTCTCGCCCGCGCGCCGATGGCCTCTTCTTTCAGGATCTTCCGCCATGGCGGCCCAACCCCTGCTTTCCATGCGCAATATCGACAAGCGCTTCGGCACCGCGCCGGCGCTGGTCGACGCTCATCTGGAGGTCATGCCTGGCGAGGTGATGGCTCTCATCGGCCAGAACGGCGCCGGTAAGTCCACCATGATCAAGGTGCTGAACGGCTTCGTCCGGCATGACGCCGGCACCATCACCTACGAGGGCCGCCCCTGGGAAGTCGCGACCCCCGAAGCAGCCCAGCGCGGCGGCATCTCGACGATCTTCCAGGAGATCAACCTCATCCCATTCCGCACGGTGGTCGAGAACATCTACCTCGGCCGTGAAATCTGCTCGGCCCTGGGCTTCCTGCGGTGGCGGGAAATGAAGGCTGGCGCCCGCAAGCTGCTCGACGAGTTTGGCATCGCGATCGACGTGGAGGCGCCGCTCGAAACCTATTCCACAGCGATCCAGCAGATGGTGGCGATCGCCCGCGCGGTGTCGATGAATGCCCGGCTCGTCATCATGGACGAATCCACCTCCTCGCTCGACGAAGCGGAGGTGAAGGTGCTGTTTGCCACCATTCGCCGCCTGAAGGCACAGGGCGTCTCGGTGGTGTTCGTCAGCCACAAGCTCGATGAGCTTTACGCCGTCTGCGATCGCGTGACGGTCATGCGGGACGGTCGCACGGTGGCGGTGGCCTCCATGGCCGAAATGTCCAAGCTGCAGCTCGTGGCGACGATGCTCGGGCGCGATCTCGCGGAAGTTCGCAAGCAAGGCGCCACCGCCTTTTCGGCCGCGGCCCGCCCGCCCGGCCCGCAGGTGCTCGAGGTCGAGCACCTCGCGATCGGGCGCCGCGTCGCGGATGCCTCGCTGGATGTCCGCAAGGGGGAGATCGTCGGTCTTGCGGGGCTGCTCGGCTCCGGCCGCACCGAAGTGGCACGGGCCGTGTTCGGCGCCGACCCGCGGGGCGGTGGCGCGATCCGGCTGAACGGTCGCGAGGTTCGCTTCGCCGAGCCCAGCGAGGCGATCCGTGCCGGCCTCGGGTTCTGCTCGGAAGACCGCAAGCACGAAGGCATCGTGCCGGCCATGTCGGTGCGCGAGAACATGACGCTGGCATTGCTGCCCGCACTCAGCCGCTCCGGCATCATCGACGAAACCAAGCAGCGCGCGATCGTCGAGCGCTTCATCGCCGACCTCGGCGTCAAATGCGCCAGCCCCGACCAGCCCATCCGCGAGCTCTCGGGCGGCAACCAGCAGAAGGTGCTGCTCGCACGCTGGCTCTGCATGAATCCTGAAATGCTGATCTTCGACGAGCCCACGCGCGGTATCGATGTCGGCGCCAAGGCCGAAATCCAGAAACTGATCCGCCGTCTCGCCGACGATGGTCTGGGCGTTTTGATGATCTCCTCGGAGTTGGAGGAGATCGTCGAGGGGGCCGACCGCACCTTCGTGCTGCGAGACGGCCGTACCGTGGTGAGCCTGGACCGCGCGAACACCAGCGAGGCGACGCTGATGGATGCCATGGCGCATGGTGGAGCGCACGAAGGAGCCGCCGCATGAGCCTCGAGACGCCTTCGCTGCCGGCCGGCGCCGGCATGCGTCCGCCTGGTGGCGCCCGGCCCCTGCCCCGCCTGCATGTCGGCCTGGCCCTGCGCCGTTTCGGGGCGCTGATCGCCCTCGCGGCGCTGATCCTGCTCAACCTCGCCATCACGCCGCATTTCGCCACGATGCAGACGGTGTCGGTCAACCTCACCCAGATCTGCACCATCGTGATCGTCGGTGTCGGCATGACGCTGGTGATCGCCACCGGCGGTATCGACCTTTCGGTCGGCTCGCTGATGGCCATCGCGGGCGCGTTGTCGCCGGACTTCTTCACCGGCTCGTTGACCCACCTGTCGAACCTTTACGTCAACATCGCTCTCGGCATCGTGGTGCCGGTCGCCGTGGCTGGGCTGTTCGGGCTGTTCAACGGCTGGCTCGTGTCGAGCTTCCGCATTCAGCCCATCATCGCGACGCTGATCCTGTTCATCGCCGGCCGTGGCATCGCCCAGGTCTGGACCAATGGCGACCTGCAGGTGTTCAAGGCGCCGGAGTTCCAGGCCATCGCGCTCGGCCATGTGCTCGGCGTGCCGTTCCAGGTCTGGATCATGCTGGTCATGGTGGCGGTCGCGGCCTGGGCCCTGAAGAAGACCGTGTTCGGCCGTCAGGTGCTGGCCGTGGGCGGCAACGAGCCTGCGGCGCGGCTCGCCGGCGTGCCGGTGAAGCGCGTCAAGCGCCTCGCCTACGTCATTTCCGGGCTTTGCAGCGGTGTCGCGGGGTTGATCGTCATCGCGATGAACTCGGCGGCGGATGCCAACCTGATCGGCATGGGAACGGAACTCGACGCCATCGCGGCGGTCGCGGTGGGCGGCACATTATTGTCGGGCGGGCGCGCCACCGTGGTGGGCACGCTGATCGGCGCGATGATCATCCAACTGGTCCGCTACACCCTGCTCGCCAATGGCGTGCCGGATGCGGCGGCCCTTCTGGCCAAGGCGGCGCTGATCGTGCTCGCCGTCTGGCTGCAGCGGCAGGAGCGCGCATGATGAAGCATCGGTCCGGCGCCGCGATCGGCGTCGTCGCGGCTTTGGCGCTTCTCGTCACCTTCGGCGCCTTGCGCTACGACGGCTTCCTGGGCGCCTATAACGTGCTCAGCGTGCTGCGCTACAACTCGATGTTCGCGCTGGTGGGCCTCGGCATGTGCTTCGTCATCATGACGGGCGGCATCGACCTGTCGGTCGGGTCCGTGGCCGCGATGGCGAGTGTGGTGTCGGCCTATCTCAGTCCGTACGGTCTGCTGGCGGGCCTCGCGGGCGGCGTCGGGGCGGGGCTGGTGGCGGGCGCGCTCAGCGGCTTCATCATCACGAAGATGAGGATCCTGCCCTTCATCGCGACCCTCGCCGTGATGCTGGCCGCGTCCGGCACGGGGCTGCTGTTGGCCAACAACCAGTCGGTTTCGGTGTCCTACGACACAGCCTTCACGGCGCTTGGTCAGGGCAACCTGTTTCAGCCGCTTGCGCCTGACTGGATCGACGGCGATCAGGCCGGCCTCCTCGGCGGGGCGCTTGGGCTGTTCTTCAAGTTTCCGACGCCGGCCTGGATCGCCCTCGTGGCCTACGGCCTCGGCTCGCTGCTGCTCAACAGCCGACCCTTCGGCCGCCATGTCCTTGCGGTCGGCGGTGGCGAGGAAGCCTCACGCCTGATGGGCTTGCCGACCGACAGGACCGTGTTCCTGGTTTACGTGCTGTCGGGGGGCCTCGCGGGCCTTGCGGGCGTGATCCTGGCGGCGCAGTTCGGTGCCGGTCAGCCGATCGAGGGGATCGGTTGGGAGCTTTTCGCCATCGCATCGGTGGTGGTGGGCGGCACGCTCCTTACCGGCGGCAAGGGATCGGTGCTCACCACGCTTGCGGGCGTGCTGTTGCTTGGCCTCATCTTCACCATTCTCAATTTCGAGAACGGCATGGGCTGGATCAGCTTGTCGGCCTATTGGCAATCGGTGGTGCGCGGCGGCTTCCTGCTCGTCGTCGTGCTCCTGCAAAGCCGCCTCGCTCGCGCGCAGCCGGCGTAACTCGCACCACCCATCCGGAGGACGGCATGACCGAAGCGACGATCGATATCGCGGCCGACGTTGCGACCCTCGAGCGTGATGGTGTCGTAGGCCGCAAGGGCGCCTTCTCGCGCGATTGGGCGGAACGGATGCGCGAGGACATCACCTCGGCCTTCTGGAGCGCCATTCAGCGCTCGGGCGGCGCCGTCAGTCGGGGCCCCCGTCGTTGGTACGTCGAGATCCACCCGCAGGATCTCTCCGGCTTCGTCGACCTCGCGACGCACCCTTGGGTCACGGCGATCTGCGCGCATGTGCTCGGTCCTGATTACCAGATCGTCGAGGTCGGCTTCGACACGCCGTTCCAGGGTGCCAAGAACCAGCCCTGGCATCGCGATTTCCCGTCGCCTGCCGAGTCCTGGCGCGACCGTCGCATCACGTCGCTGGCCTTCAACCTGACGGGCGTCGACGTGACGCCCGACATGGGACCGTTCGAGGTGGCGCCCGGCACCCAATGGGACGACGGCCGCGATTGGAACCACGAGATGTTTCCCGACCGGGCACTCTGGAACCGCTTCGAAGAGCGCGCCACGCGCAAGTTTCCGCAGATGGGCGACATCTCCTGTCGATCCGCGCTGACCATGCACCGCGGCACCGCCCATGCGTCGCCGATCGCCCGGCCGGTTCTGGTGCTGGGCGTCGATGCCCCCGGCGCCGGTCACGCGGCCCTGCACGACATGATGGTGACGCCGGATTATTTTGCCGCCCTGCCCCAGAGCGTGAAGGATCATCTCACCTGCAGGGTCGTGGATGAGCTCGTGCCGATCATGCAGAAGCACGACATCGAAGGCTTGGTGATGGGCGCGGAATAACCGACCCTCGCTGTCGGCCCTAGGGCTCAACCAAGGTTGGGGTTGAGGCCCCCGCTTCCGAAACGATCTAAGCGGGATTCGGAAACATTGAAGCAAACGCTTGACGCGTGAATTTTTGCACCTAATGTAGCGGCTTATAGGCCGGATGCATCCTTTTCAGGATGCGAGACTGCGAAGCAGCGATCTGGCGGGGATGGAATTCGGAACTCAGATTTATGGCATGGTCCCACCAATGGGACGGGATACAGGTGTTTGCTCGCTTCTGCGAGAGGAACGACTTGGCCGTCACCTATGGGATTACTGTCCATCTAAACTAAAGCTACTAGCCGATAGAAAAAAACAGCTCTGGGAGATGGGCAATGCGGACGCTCGCGAAGATTGAGCCGCTCGATGTCATGTATTTCTTCGAGGAACTCAGCAGCAAACATCGGTGCTCGCGCTTCGAGAAGCAGGCCACCGACTACATCGCCGATTTCGCTGCCGAGCGTGGGCTTGAGCATCATCGCGATGCGCTTGAGAACATCATCGTCAAGAAGCCTGGCACACCCGGATTCGAGAACGCGCCGGTCGTGATCCTGCACGGCCATCTCGATATGGTGTGCAAGGTCGGCGATGGCGTTTCGCATGATTTTGCCGCCGGCGGCGTCAAACTCGAGGTGGATGGCGATCGCATCCGGGCTGCCGGCACGACGCTCGGGGCCGATAACGGGCTTGGCATCGCCTATATGCTGACGCTGCTCGACTCCAAGGACATCCCGCATCCGCCGCTGGAATGCGTGATGACCGCCATGGAGGAGATGGGCAAGGTCGGCGGCGATGGCGTCGATCAGAGCCTGCTGTCCGGCAAGCGCATGATCGATTTCAACTGGATCGACGAAAGGCAGCTGCTGGCCGGCTGTTCGGGTGACGTATCATGCCGCATCGACATCGATGCGGCATGGCAGGCCCCCGCTCCGGATCGCTTGCCGTTGCTCGTCGAGGTCCGCGGGCTTCTCGGCGGCCATTGCGAATTCGACATCCATCTCGGGCGTGCCAATGCCATCGTGGTGCTGGGTCGCCTGCTGCGCAAAGCCATACAGACCGGTGACGTGCAGGTGGCGTCGGTCTCGGGGGGCGTGCAGAACAACGTCATTCCGGCTGAGGGCGCGACGCTTCTCTGGGTTCGTGCCGACCAGGTCGACGCCATCGAGGCCGCCGTAACGGCGCTGGCCGATGCGCTGAAGCGCGAGTTCCATCGCGCCGACCCTTTGCTGCAGATCGGGACGACGCGGCCCGACACCGCCGTCGACCGTGTGTTCTCGGCGAGCGCCACCGCCAACCTGATCCAGACCATCGCGCTGTTGCCGAATGGCATCCAGACGCAAAACCTCGAAGTCCCGGGCAATTGGGAAACCTCGAACAACATCGGGCTGATGGTGACGACCGGTCGCGGCGTCGAGATCACCTGCACGATCACCAGCGCCGTGACGTCGCGCAAACACGCCGTGCTCGATCAGTTCATGCTTCTCGCCGACATGGCCGGCGACGGCGTCCGGGCCGAGCAGATCGGCCTCGACGCGCCGGAATTCCCCTGGAACCCGGACTCGCCCATGCTAAAAGTGGCGAAAGCCAGCTACCAGCGCGTCATGGGCCGGGCCCCGGATGTCCTGGTGTCGGTGTGCAGCCTCGAACTCGGCATGTTCACTCAGCGCATCGCCGGTCTCGATACCGTCGGCATCGGGACGAACCTATACGACCTGCATTCGCCGAAGGAGAGTTTGGATCATACCTCGGCGGCGCGTGTATGGCCGTTGATCAAGGACGTGATGCGACACCTCGACCATTAGTCGAAGTTGATGTCGCCGCCGCGAGGGGTGACTTGTCGACTAACGAGTTTCCGGCGGTGATGAATGCAGATCGGCAACGTCCGATCGGCAGTGACGAGCCCTAACAAAAAACAAGTATTCAGGGATGTGAGGAAACCACCATGAAGGCGCAGTCTCGAGATTCAACGCATGCGGTGTCGGCAAAGCGGATGTCGCGCCGGCTGAGGGCGGCAGTCCTGGCGGCATCGGCCTTCGGAATACCGGCTGCAGCCATGGCGCAATCGAAGCCGCCAGTGCCGAAGGAGAACCTGGTTCTGGTCGCTTCGGT
Source organism: Lichenihabitans sp. Uapishka_5 (assembly GCF_033947565.1). Taxonomy (NCBI): domain Bacteria; kingdom Pseudomonadati; phylum Pseudomonadota; class Alphaproteobacteria; order Hyphomicrobiales; family Lichenihabitantaceae; genus Lichenihabitans; species Lichenihabitans sp. Uapishka_5. The sequence continues at coordinate 100,422 of NZ_JARPVX010000005.1, read as the reverse complement.
GATCAACACCACCAATCCCTACATGATCGCCAACATCGCCGGCGCCCAGGCGCTTTCGAAAAAGCTCGGTATTCCGCTCGAGATCGTCAATTCGAACGGCTCGTCGCAGACCGAGATCTCCAAGATCCAGGCGATCCTGGCGGGTGGCAAGACCGTGCTGATGTTCGTCAATACGGTGGCGAGCTCCGACGCGCCGACCATCGTCGATGCGGTCAAGAAGGCTGGCGGCTACGTCACGATCTGGTGGAACAGCCCGACGGACTACAAGCCCTGGAACGTCGGCGACAATTTCGTTGCCTTCCAGAAGATCCCGGGCGTGCAGTCGGGCCGCTGCGGCGCGGATGCGATCGGTGCCGCGCTCGGTGGCAAGGGCAACGTCGTGATGCTGCCCGGCGTGCAGGATTCCACCACCAGCAAGACCCGCGTGGCCGGCTTCCAGGCGCAGATCAAGGAGAAGTTCCCCGGCATCAAGATCCTGGAAGCCCGGCCTTCGAACTGGGACCCGCAGGTTGCCAACCGCAACGCCAAGGACCTGATCGTCAAATACGGCAGCGACATCAACGGCGTCTGGGCGGCCGACGACGCCATGCAGATCGGCGCCATGCAGGCTTTCGAGAACGCCGGCCTGCTCAACAAGGTCAAGTTCGCCTCGGACGGGCTTTATCCCGAGACCGTGGCCGACCTGAAATCTGGCCGGGGCGATCATGCCATCGTGGGTGAAACCTTCCACCGGGGCTACATGGCTTCGGCGGTCGGGCTCTACACCGCCTATCTGGTGGCCGAGGGCAAGGTGAAGCCGAGCGAGCTTCCGCACGAAAAGCGCGAAAGCCTGTTCCAGCTGAGCTGCGTCACGCCCGACAACTACCAGCAATATTTGAAGTACGACGCGCCCGATGCCGCCGCCCAATTCGTCGACGAGCTCATCGAGAAGGGCCCCTGGGACACGCCACCGATGACGCTGATCGGCGCCGGTCCCGAGGAGATGCCGAAGTAGCTCGGCCTTCCGCGCGGTCCGGGCGAGGCATCGTGCCGCCCGGACCGGCCTTACGACATCGGCATCCCTCCACCGCGAGATCGCGCCATGGCCCTGTCCGCCGACGGCTCCCGCCTCCGGGCCCGGAACGACAACACATCCCCCAGGCAGGCACGGGCATCCGCGACCGCACAGTCGTTCTCGCTGCGCGATTGGATGGGGCCGGCCAGCTGGCTGCTGACGATCGCAGTGATCGTGATCGTGTTCAGTCTGCTCAACCCACGCTTCGCCAGTGTCGAGAACCTGCGCAATGTGCTGGTGCAGGCCTCCGTGCCGCTGATCATCGTAGTCGGCACCACCCTGGTGATCCTGATGGGCTCCATCGACCTATCGGTTCAGGGCGTCATGGGGGCGGCCGGCATGGCCTGGATCCTGCTCGTACCGAATGCCCGCGGCGGCACCGACCTCGGCGCCTGGGCTTGGCCTGTTGCGCTGGGAGTCGGGCTCGGGCTCGGTCTGGCCACGGGCCTCATCTACACCCGGTTCCGGGTTCCCTCCTTCGTGGTCACGCTCGGCACCTGGAACGTCGGCCTCGGCATCGCGACGATGTTGTATGGCGACGACCTGCTGCCGAGCCTGACCAGCGAGGCCCTGTCACAATGGCCGACGCGGCTGACCTTGGGGCTGCCCAATGGATTCTGGCTGTCGGCCGCCGTGGTGGCGGCCGGGGTGCTGTTGATCGGTTTCACCCATCTCGGCCGCGGCATCCTGGCCATCGGCAACAACGAACCGATGGCGGTGGTCAACGGCATTCCTGTGGCCCGCATCAAGGTGGCGGCGTTCGGGCTCGCCGGGCTGCTCTACGGGCTTGCCGGTGTGCTTGCCACGATGGAGCTCGGCTCGGGGTCTCCGGGCGTTGGAGCCGGACAACTGTTCACCGTCATCCCGGCGGCCGTCATCGGCGGCACCGCGCTCAGCGGCGGCCAGGGCGGCGTGCTTCATTCGGCCCTCGGGGTGCTGTTGTTGATCGTTCTCAACAACGGCCTCGTGCTGGCAGGCGTCAGCCCGGACTACCAGTCCGGCGTGTTCGGGGCGACCCTGCTGCTCGCCATCGTGGTCGTGGCCTGGCCGCATCGCGATCGCTTGAGGATTGCGAAATGACACCGACGATCGAGCCTCCGGTCCTCAGGCTGACCGACATCACCTGTTCGTTCGGGCCCGTCACGGCCATCAGGTCGGTGTCGCTCGAGATCAAGCGCGGCGAGGTCGTCGGCCTCGTGGGCGAGAACGGCGCCGGCAAGTCGTCGCTCCTGAAGATCCTGTCGGGCATCGTCACACCCGATACGGGCCGCATGGAGATCAATGGCGCGGTCTGCAATTTTCGTGGCCCCAAGGATGCCTTTCGGGCCGGGGTCGGCGTGGTGCACCAGGAGCAGGCGCTCTTCACCAACCTGACGGTTGCCGAGAACATCGACCAGCACCGCTCGGATGGCGGCATGATGAGCCGCCTCGGCCTGCAAAGCTGGTCGCGCGTCAACCGCGACGCCCAGGCGGCGCTCGACAAGATCGGCGTCAAGCTGAACCCGAGGGCGCGCATCCGCGACCTGTCGTTCGTGGACCGCCAGATGGTCGAGATCGCCCGCGCGGTCTGCATCGATCCGACGGTGGGCGGCACGCCGCTGATCATCCTCGACGAGCCGACCGCTGTGCTGGAGCGCGAGGAAACGGCGGTGCTCGAGCGCGAGATCCGCAACCTCAAGGCCTTCGCCAGCATCATCTTCGTGTCGCATCGCCTCGACGAGATCCTGCGGGTTTGCGATCGCGTCGTGGTGATGCGGAGCGGGCAGCTCATTCTCAACAAGGCTACCGCCGCGGTCAGCAAGGACGAGCTGTTCCACGCGATGGCGGGCCGCGACGCCCAGGTGGTCCACCGCTCGAACAAGCGCATCGCCACGGATGCGACGCCCGCCCTCGCGGTGCGCGACCTTTGCCGCAAGGGCCACTACCGCGACGTCTCCTTCGAGGCCCATCCCGGGCAGATCGTTGCACTCGTCGGCTCGAACCGGGCCGGCTGCGGATCGCTGATGCGTGGGCTGTTCGGCGCCGAGGCCTTCGATTCGGGTCAGATCGCGGTCGGTGGCCGCAACGTGTCGGGCTGGTCGATCAGCCGGGCCGTCAAGGCGGGGCTCGCCTACGTCCCGGCCGAACGCAAGGTCGAGGGCATGGTGGGCGGCTTTTCGGCCGCCCGCAACATCGCCTTGGTGCATCCGGGTCAGGCCGCGGTGGGGCCATTCCTCAGCCCGGCGCGATGCGACGGCATGGCCCAAACCTGGTTCGATCGGCTCGACGTGCACCCCAATGCGGTGTCGCTGGCGCTTGGGTCGTTTTCGGGCGGCAACCAGCAGAAGGTCGTCATGGCCAAGTGGCTGAATTCGCCCGCCATGAAGGTATTTCTCCTCGATCACCCCCTGCGTGGGCTCGATCCGGGGGCCGCGCAAACCGTCAATGCCCAGATCCGGCAATCCTGTGCGGCTGGAGCAGCCGTGGTGCTGATCCCCGACACGATCGAGGAAGCCCTGGAGATGGCCGACACGATTATCGTGATGCGGGACGGCGAGATTTCGGCCCGCCACGACATGGCGGAGGCTGCCGCCTTGACGGTCGAAACCATCCTCGAGGCCATGGTATGAGCAACGCCGCCAGACAGGCCGCCAAGGCGGTCGACGTGCCCCGTCCCGCCGCCCGCACCCCGGTCGCCACCAAGCTCACGCCGTCCGCGATCTGGCAAAGCTTCGGCCCGGTCATCGTTTTCGCGGTCGTGCTTCTGATGGTGTCGGTGCGCAATCCCGCCTTCCTGGGTGGGACGGGCCTGTCGATCGTGGCCGAATCCGCCGCCCCGATCCTGCTCGTGGCGCTCGGTCAGGCCATGGTGCTGAACATTGGCTCGATCGACCTGTCCAATGCCTCGATCAGCCTGCTCGGCGCCATCCTGTTGGCGCTTGCCCTGCCCGGTCTCGGCATCGGCGCTCCGATCGCGGTCTTGATGGCCGTCACGATCTTCGGGGCCATCAACGGGGCGATCGTGGCCTATGCCCAGGTGCCGTCCTTCGCGTTGACGCTCGGCACCTTGGGTATCCTCGATGCCGCGACGCTGGTGACGAGCGGGTCCGAAACCATCTACGTCAGCCAGAACCAGGAGATCGTCACGACGCTCTACCAGGACCGGCTGCTTGCCTTGCCGCTGACCTTCTGGATCGGCGTCGGCGTGGCGGTCCTGTATTGGGCCCTGCTCCGCTTCACTCGGGTTGGCCAGGGCATGACCGCCATGGGCAAGAACGAGCCCGGGGCGATCTTCTCGGCCATTCGCACGCGCTGGCTGAAGGTGTTGGCCTTTGCGATCTCGGGCTTCACGGGGGGCCTCGCGGGCGTCAGCATCGTGGCGCAAGCCGGATCGGCCTCCGCCAGTGGTCTCGGCAGCGACCTGCTGCTGCCCGGCATCGCGGCGGCGCTCGTGGGCGGCACCGCGGTCTCGGGTGGCCTGACGAACCCGATCAACGTGATCTTCGGCGCCCTGACGGTGGCCTTCGTGCCGATCGCGGTTCAGACGATCGGCATCACGGCGCAGGCCCAGAGCCTCGTCTATGGGGTGTTCATCATCGCGGTCGTGGTGATGACCACCCACCGATCGCGCGGCGCGATCGTCAAGTAGGCGCCAGGGCCGCTGCGACGATCGTCGGGCACGGCATCGTAAAAACCAGGGAAGGACACGCCAGCATGGCCACGACATTGGACCGCTTCGCCGACCAGAAGCCGGGTTGGGACAGCCCGGTGATGATCGAGTCGCACCAGAACGGCGTCCGCACCAAAACCATGAATCCCAACACGCCCGTCACCTATGACGAGATCGTCGAAGACGCGATCCGCTGCTGGGATGCGGGTGCCACCGCGATCCACGTCCACAACAGCGACTTCGATCTGCGCGGCAAGGCCGCGGCCGACGACTACATGCCGGCCTGGAGCCGCATCATGGCGGAGCGCCCCGACATGATCTGGTACCCGACCACCTGCAACAACCTGCTCTGCACCGAGGGGCAGACCGGGCTCGAACACATCCCCTTCCTGAACCGGGACGCCAACGTGCAGGTGGCCGTGGTCGACACCGGCATCGACATGTTCGCGGTCGACGAGGACGAGCGCGGCCACATCATCGGCCGCCCTTACGGCTGGGACTACCGGCAGGTGGCCGGTCAGGTCGACTTCTGCATGGCCAATAAGATCGCCATGATCTGGGGTGTCTACGAGCCCGGGCACCTGCGCGTCGCCCGCCATTACGTCGACCGGGGCCTGTTCACGCCAGGGTCCAACTGGGACTTCTACCTGGTCGGCAAATACGGCCTGACCTCGACGAAGCCGATCGGCACCTGCGGCATGGAGCCGACGCTCGAGAGCCTTTATTATTACCTCGACATGATCGCGCAGGCCAAGCACGTCCTGCCCTGGTTCATCTCGATCTGGGGCGAAGGCAGCCTCGACACGCGGCCGATCATCCGGCGCGCCATCGAACTCGGCGGCCACATCAAGACCGGCCTCGAACTGTTCTACGACCCCGACCGCAACCCGACCAACCTCGATCTGCTCCGAGAGGTCCAGGAGATCGCCCGCGAGGTCGGCCGGCCCCTGGCAACCCACGCGGACGCGCGTCGCCTTTACAACATCACCTGAACCTGCCCGCCGGTTGCCGGTGCGCCGAGGAACACGCCCATGCAGAAGCTCAACGGCAAGATCGCCGTCATCACGGGCGCCGCGGCCGGGATCGGCTTGGCGCTTGCGGAAACCTTCGCCCGCGAAGGCGGCCGTCTGGCGCTGATCGACCGGAGCGATACCGTGCTGGCGGTGGCGGCCCGCTTCGGGCCGGACCACCGAGGCTATGTGACGGATCTCGGTGACGAGGCGGCCATCGAGGCGACCTTCGCGCGGATCGGCGCCGATCTCACGACCGTCCACATCCTGGTCAACAACGCCGGCATCGCGATCATCACGCCCGCCGAGTCGATTCCCACGGCCGAATGGGACCTGACGATGCGGATCAACCTGCGGGCGCCGTTCTTGTGCGCCCGCGCCGTGGCCCCCTTGATGCTGCGCCAGAAATGGGGGCGGATCATCACCGTGTCGTCCCAGGCGGCGGTGATCGGCATTGAGCACCATGCGTCTTATTCGGCCAGCAAGGCCGGCTTGCTCGGCTTGACCAACTGCCTCGCTATCGAATGGGGGCCGCACGGCATTACGGCCAATTGCGTCTCCCCCACCGTGGTCGAAACCGAACTCGGCAAGGCCGTCTGGGCGGGCGAGAAAGGCGAGCGGGCCCGCGCCGAGATCCCGACGCGCCGTTTCGCCCAGCCGGAAGAAGTTGCCGAAGCGGTGCTCTACCTCGCGAGCGACGCGGCCGCGATGGTCAACGGCGCCAACCTGATGCTCGATGGCGGCAACACCATTCGCTAGAGGCGTCATGCGTCTGCAGGTCCGGCGGCCTCCGCGCTTCGGCCCGGCAGGGCCGCACCTGCACGGAACATCAACCTGCCGACACAGGCAGGACCACCTTCGAAGGGGAGAACACCAATGGCAGAGCCGACCCGCTGGGCGCTGATCGGCGCGACCACGATCGCGCGCGAATGGATGGTCAATGCGATCCGGCAGACGGGTGGCACCATCCACACCGTCATGAGTTCCGATGCCGAACGCGGCGCGGCCTTTGCGGCCGAATTCGGCATCCCCCACGCGACCACGGATCTCGACGAGGTGCTTCGCGATGTTGACGCGGTCTACATTTCGACCACCAACGAGCGCCACTTTGCCGAGTGCATGGCCGCCGCCAAGGCCGGAAAGCACGTGCTGTGCGAAAAGCCGCTCGCCACCAGCTATGAGGACGCGGCCGCCATGGTGAAGGCCTGCCGGGAGGCCGGCGTCGTGATGGCCACCAACCACCACCTGCGCAACGCCGCCACCCATCGCGCCATGCGGGATGCCATTGCGGCCGGCCGGATCGGCACCCCGCTGTCGGCCCGCGTCGTGCATGCCGGCACGTTGCCGATCCAGATGCTGGGATGGCGCCTGCACACCAAGGGCGCCGGGGCTGGCGCCCTGTTGGACCTGCTGGTGCACGATACCGACCTGCTGCGCTTCCTGCTCGGCGAGGAGCCGCTGCAGGTGGCGACCGTAGCCCAAAACGGCGGTCTCGCGATCGAAGGCATCGAGGATGCGGCGATGAGCTTGATCCAGTTCTCGGGCAACATCATCGCTCAGGTGCACGACAGCTTCACCACGCGGGCGCAGCGCACTTCGTGCGAGGTGCACGGCACCACGGGATCGCTGGTGGCGCTGAACAACATGGCCCAGGCCCCGGCCGGCACCGTGACGCTGCGCGACCAGGACGGTGAGCGCGAATTGCGGCTCGACCAGGAAGACTATTACGTCCGCGGCTGCCGGGCCTTCCATGCGGCCATCCGTGGCGAAGGCCACCCGGTGGTGACCGGCGAGGACGGGCTGAAATCCCTTGCCACCGCGCTGGCGGCCCGCGAAGCGGCGAAGAGCGGCCGCTTCGAGCCGATCCGGCAATCCGCCGAGGGATGAGGCTGGCCGAATCCACATCGCCGGGGCCGCGAAGCTAGTTTTCCCTTGCGGCCCATTTCGGCGCTTGATACAAAATCCCATACAATAATCATCTGCTTCAATCAAAGCAGGGTCGGTCCCAGGGAGGGTTCCTGATGACGCCGTCGTCCGACATCATGTTGGAAATGCAGCGCCGCATGTTGCGCATCCGCTTGTTCGACGAGCGGGCCGCCAAGATGCTGATGCGTGGCCTGATCCCCGGCACCATCCACACCAGCATCGGCCAGGAGGCCCAGGTGGTGGGCGCCTGCATGGCTTTGCGGGAGAAGGACAAGCTCGCCGGCAACCATCGCAGCCATGGCCATCCGATCGGCAAGGGTTCGGCGCTGGGGCCCTTGATGGCGGAGCTCGTCGGCAAGGCCGGCGGCGTCTGCAAAGGCAAGGGCGGCTCGATGCACCTTGCCGATTACGCGGTCGGCAGCCTTGGCGAATCCGGCGTCACGGGGTCGTCGATCCCGATCGCCGTGGGCGCCGCTTTGTCGGCCCAGGTACTGGGCGAGGATCGGGTGTCGATGTCGTTTTTCGGCGATGGGGCCGCCAATCAGGGCGTGCTCTACGAGTCGATCAATCTTGCGGCCGCCTGGAAGCTGCCGGTCGTATTCTTGTGCGAAAACAACCATTATGCGCTGTCGACGCCGTCCCGCACCGTGACGAGCGGCAAGATCTCCGACCGGGCCAAGGGCTACGGGATTCCGGGCGTGCTGGTCGAAGACGGACAGGATGTGTTGAAGGTTTACGAGGCGGCCTGCACTGCGGTCGAGCGCGCCCGGGCCGGCGAAGGTCCGTCGCTGGTCGAGGTGATGACCTACCGCTACCGCGAACATGCGGAAGGCTTGCGCCTCACGGTGGATTATCGCGACGCCGCCGAGAAGCAGCATTGGGTGTCGCGCGATCCGCTCAAGCTGTTCCGCCAGGAGCTGATCGACCGGGGCGTCGCCGACGAAGCCGCGATGGTGGCCATGGAGGCCGAGATCGCCAAGGAGATCGACGAGGCGGTCAAGTTCTCGAACGCCAGCCCCTACCCCGAGGTCAAGTCCGCCTTCGAGCACCTCTACACCGACCCCTACGAGATGGAGGGCGCCCAGTGAGCATGATGACCTATATCGCGGCCATCGGGGCGGCGCAGCGCGAAGCGATGGCGGCCGACAAGCGCGTCATCATCTTTGGCGAGGATGTCGAGGCCAACGTTTACGGCACCACGGGCGGCAGCAAGACGCGCGCCGAACAGGGCGACTTCGTGCAGGAGTTCGGCCGTTCGCGCATCCGCAACACGCCCATCGCCGAGGAAGCGATGGTCGGCACCGCGATCGGCGCCGCCATGACGGGGCTGCGGCCTATCGTGGACCTCAGCTATTCGAACTTCCTCTACATGGCGATGGACCAGTTCGTGAACCAGGCGGCCAAGAACCGCTACATGTTCGGCGGCCAGAGCTCGATCCCGGTCGTGTTCCGGTCGGCGATGTTCTACGGGCTCAACACGGCCGCGCACCATTCCGACCGCCCCTACCCGATGTTCATGAACGTGCCGGGCCTGAAAGTGGTGGTGCCGGCCTCGGCCAGCGATGCCAAGGGCCTGTTGCGCACGGCGGTCGACAGCAATGATCCCGTGCTGATCTTCGAAGCGGTTCCGCTTTGGGGCCTCAAGGAAGAGGTAGACGAGAACGAATATCGCATCCCGTTCGGGGTGGCGCGCGTGCGGCGCGAAGGCGAGGACGTCACCGTCGTGGCGATCTCGGGCTGCGTGCCGCTGGCACTCGCGGCCGCCGAACAGGTGGCTTCCACCCGCGGCATCTCGGCCGAAGTGATCGATCCCCGGACCCTTGTGCCACTCGACACCAAGACGATCCTGGATTCGGTCCGCCGCACCGGCCGGCTCATCATCACCGAGCCGGCGCACCGCACCTGCGGCGCCGCGGCCGAGATCGCCGCCATCGTGGTCGAACAGGCCTTTGAGGCGCTGCGGGCTCCCGTGCTGCGCGTCACGGCGCCCGACATGCAGATACCGTTCAGCCCGGTGCTCGAGGCGGAACTCTATCCGACGGCCGACAAGATCGCGGCCGCCATCACCCGCGTCTGCTCGAACAAGCCGTTCAGCGCCGACGATCCTGCCAAGGGAGCCGTGCCATGAAGGTTGAAGTTCTGTTGCCGCAATGGGGCATGGGGATGAGCGAAGGGCTCATCGTCCAATGGAACAAGAAGGTCGGCGACACGGTCGCGGAGGGAGAGTTCCTGGCCGAGATCGAGACCGAAAAGGCCGCCCAGGAGCTCGAAGCGCCCGCCGATGGCGTGCTGACCGAGATCAAGGTGGCCGAGAACGAGCGTGCCAAGGTGCGCACCGTGATCGCCATCATCGAGACACCCGACGACTGACGCCTGTCCGTCAGCCTTTGATCAGCGTCTCGGCCTGAGCCGGGCCGCTCCGCCCCAGCCTCGAACGCGGGAACCGCCGCCATGCCGAGCACAACCGAACCATCCGTGGGCGAAGCGGCCCCCGACGCGTCGGCGCCGACCGATCTGTTCGACCTCATCGTGGTAGGCGCCGGCATCAATGGGGCCGGCATCGCGCGCGACGCCGCGGCTCGTGGCCTGCGGGTGGCGCTGGTCGAGCGCGAGGACATCGGCAGCGGCACCTCGAATTATTCGGGGCGGCTGGTGCACGGCGGCCTGCGCTACCTCGAACAGGGCGATATCAAGCTGGTGCGCGAGTCGCTGCGCGAGCGGGAACGGCTGTTCCAGCTGGCGCCGCACCTCGTCAAACCCGTGTCGCTGATGATGCCCTTCTACCGCCACAACAAGCGGTCGCAATGGTCCATCCGGGCCGCCATGATGGCCTATGACGTTCTGTCATTCGACAAGTCGGTCTCGACCCACAAGGTGTTGTCGCGGCAGGACACGATTTCCCGCAGCCCCGGCATCAATCAGGACGGATTGCAGGGCGCGGCCATCTTCTACGACGGCCAGGTGGTCTGGTCGGAACGGTTGTGCGTCGAGGTCGTGCTGGCGGCTCACGCGGATGGCTGCAAGGTCTACACCTATGCCGAGGTGGACGGGCTGATCTCGGACGGCGAGGCCGTGCGCGGCATCCGCTTCACCGACCGCATCACGGGCAAGCGCCATGCGCTCGGCGGCCGCATGGTCATCAACGCGGCCGGCCCCTGGGTGGATGCCGTGTTGGCGAGCGACAAGCGCATCACGCAGCGCTTCATCGGCGGCACCAAGGGCAGCCATCTCGTGGTGCGTCCCTTCCCGGGCGCGCCGAAGGACGTCGTCTATTACGAATCCCACAAGGACGGTCGGCTGGTGCTCGTCATCCCCTGGGGCGAACAGATCCTGATCGGCACCACCGACCAGCGCTTCGAAGGCGACCCGGACACGGCACGGGCCGATGCCGGCGAGGTCAGCTATCTGCTGGGCGAAGTGAACCGGCTCGTGCCGGGCGCGAACCTGCGGGACGCCGACATCCTCTACACCTACAGCGGCGTGCGCCCCCTGCCCTTCGTGCCCGACAAATCGGAATGGAACGTGTCGCGCTCGCACGTCATCAAGGACCACGCGCCCCAGCATCGCGGGCTGTTGTCGATCATCGGCGGCAAGCTCACGACCTATCGCAGCCTCGCCGAAGAAACCGTCGATATCGCGTTCAAGCAACTGGGATTGAAGCCTCGGCGCTGCCTGACGACGCAGCTGCTGTTCCCCGGCGCTCACGTGCAGGACTGGGCCGGCTTCGAGGCCGATCTTCAGCGGACCAGCGGCTTGCCCGAGACGGCCGTGCATCGGCTTGTCGGCGTCTACGGATCGAGGGCCGGCGACGTGATCGCGCTCGGGCGCCACGAGCCCGCGCTACTGGAGCCGCTGGGCCAGGAGGTCGACACCATCGGGGCCGAACTCGCTTTCACCTACGACACCGAATTTGCCCGGACCCTGACCGACGTGCTGCTGCGTCGCACCATGATCGGCCATCGGGCCGGCAGCGGGGCCGATGTGGCGGACCGTGCCGCCGACATCCTGGCGCCGCGCGCCGGCTGGGATCAGGCGCGCCGCGACCGCGAGGTCGCCGAATACCGACGCTATGTCGAGCGCTTCGCCAAACCCGGCGAGGCGCCGGGCGACGCGAGGCATCCCCGGCCCGCCGACGCCGCCTGACAGGCCCACCTAAACCCATGAGGACTGCCGATGAGACTCGTTGACCCCCGCACCGTGATCGAGAAGGCGCGCCAGGGCGGCTATGCGATCGGCGCCTTCAACATGCACAACGACGAGACCTGCGAGGCTCTGGTGATGGCCGCCGAAGTCGCCAAGGCGCCGGTGATCCTGCAGGTCGGCCGGGCTATCATCCCCCATATGGGTGTGACCCGCGCCTACGAGCTGACGCGGCGCATCGCCGAGCGTTCTGACGCCGATGTGGTGATCCACCTCGACCACGGCAGCTGGGACGAAGTGATGGAAGCGCTGCGGCTCGGGTTCAACTCCATCATGTATGATGGCGCCCACCTGCCGCTCGACGAGAACATCCGCACCACCCGCAAGGTGGTCGAGATCTGCCATGCCTTCGGGGTGCCGGTCGAGGCCGAGCTCGGCAAGATCCCCGATGCCGACGAGAGCGTGAACTGGGCCGATTATTACACCGACGTCGAGGAAGCCCGCCGCTTCGTGGCCGAAACCGGCATCGACACGCTGGCGATCTCGGTCGGCATCGTGCACGGCGTCGTGCCCGGCCGGCCGCAGGAGCCGATCTCCATCGAGCGCACCCGGGAGATCAAGGCTGCGGTCGGCATCCCGCTCGTGCTGCACGGCGCGTCCGGCCTCACCGACCGGGAAGTGCTGGACGCCCGCGCCGCCGGCGTTTGCAAGTTCAACGCCGACACCGACCTTCGGCACGCCTTCCGGGCCGGCTTTGAATCCGTGTGGGCGCAGGGCGACAGGCAGCTCGAGGAGGCCATGACGGAAGGGCGCAAGCGCATGATCCCGGCGACTGTCGAGAAGATGCGCATCTACGGCTGCGCCGGCACCGTCAACTGAACCGCGATGCGCCGCCGCGGGCGGTGCGCGCAAACAAGACGTGACGTCCGGGCTCGAACCCGGCGCTCCAATATTTCAGGGAGGATCTTGGTATGCTGAACATGGGATCAGGTCTTGCGTCGCGGCGTTGGCTCGGCGCTGTGGGGTTGGGAGCGGTCGTGGCCGCGACGGGCGTCGTGCCGACCGCCGAGGCGGCTGGCAAGATGCCGATCGGCGTGTCGGTGGCCGACCAGAAGTCGCTGTTCTATGTGGCGGCCGTCGCCGGCATGAAGGATGAAGCCGCCAAGCAGGGCTATGAGCTGAGGATCGCCTCGGCCAGCAACAATTCGAGCCAGCAGATCAAGCAGGTCCAGGATCTGCTGGTGCAGAACATCGGCGCCCTGATCTTCACCTCGCAGGACTCAACCGCTGCGGCGGCGGGCGTCAAGGCCGCCAACAAGGCGGACGTGCCGGTGATCGCAGTCGACCAGAAGCCGGAAAACGGCAGTGGGAAGCTCGCCACCTATATCGCGACCGACAGCGTCGCGGCCGCGCGCGAGCTTTGCACGTGGCAGTTCGGCCAGTTCGGCAACAAGGGCAACATCGCCATTCTGCGCGGCGTGCTCGGCTCGACGGCGGAAACCCAGCGCTCCCAAGGGTGCAAGGAAGCTTTGGCGAAGACGCCCGGCGTGAAGGCCGTGGCCGAGCAGACCGCCAACTGGGACGAGACGGAGGCCTATAAGGCGGCTCAGAACATCCTGACCGCAAACCCCGAGCTGAACGCCTTCTTCGGCGAAAGCGACGCGATGGCCCTCGGCGCCGCCAAGGCCGCCAAGCAGGCTGGCCGAACCGGCCTCGTCTTTGTCGGGATTGACGGCTTTCCGACGATGTTCCCCGCCATCAAGTCCGGTCTCGTCCAGGCCACGATGGCCCAGAACCCCTACAAGATGGGCGTCATGGCGGTCGATAACGCCATTGCGTTGATGAAGGGCGAGGGCAAGGACATCCCGGCCGAGCAATACATCCCGACCGTCCTGCTGAACAAGGACACCATCGACAAGTATAAGCCGTCCGACTTCTACGGACCGACCGCCGACGCCATGCAGTGATGACGGGACGGCCTGAGCCATCGCCCAGGCCGTCGCAAGCCTGCGTGGAGCGCCCATGACCGACCTGATCGAGACGCCCCAACACGGGCTCGTGTGCCGCAAACTGGTCAAGGCCTATGGCGGCCGTCCGGTACTGAAATCCGTCGACCTCGTGCTCAAGCCCGGCAGCGTGCTGGGCCTGATCGGCGAGAACGGCGCCGGCAAATCCACGTTGAATTCCTGCATAGCCGGCGTGGTGCGGCTGACCGGTGGCGAGATGCTGCTCGACGGCGTTCCCTATGCGCCGACGTCGCCTTCCGACGCCATGGCCAAGGGCGTCGCCCTGATCCACCAGGAAATCCGCCTCCTGCCGGGCCTGACGGTCGCCGAGAACATGTTTCTTGGTCGGCAACCGCTCGCGCGCGGCCGGATCGATCGAGGCCGCATGGTGCGGGAAGCCGGGGCGGCGCTCGAAGCGCTCGGCGTGGCGGTCGATCCGCGTCGCACCGTCGGCGGCTTATCGATGGCGGTGCAGCAAGGCATCGAGATCGCCAAGGCGATCCTGCGAAAGCCGCGCTACATCATCTTCGACGAGCCGACCGCCTCGGTCGGGGCTTCCGAAGCCGAGCGCATCTTCGAGCAGATCCGCTTGTTGCGGAAAGGCGGAGCCAGCATCGTCTACGTGTCCCACCGGCTCGATGAGGTCCAGGCCATCACCGACCGGGTCCTGTGCCTGCGCGACGGCGAGCGCGTCGGGGCCTGGGAAGGTCCCGTATCGCAGCAGGACATGATCAACGCCATGGTGGGCCGCGATTTCACCTTTGAACACCACGCCCCGAAGCCGCGCGGCAACGCGGTGGCGCTGAAGATCGACGGCTTGTGCCGCGACGGCGCCTTCCGGGACATCTCCTTCGACCTCGCCAAGGGCGAGATCCTGGGCTTCGCGGGCTTGATCGGCGCCGGTCGCACCGAGGTGGTGCGCGCCATCGCAGGGGCCGACCGGGCCGACGCGGGCGAGATCCGCGTCGAAGACCACGTGGTCCGCATCACCTCGCCGCGCAGCGCCATCGCGGCCGGGATCTTCATGGTGCCGGAAGACCGCAAGGGTCAGGGCCTGAACCTCGACCGCAGCGCGGCCAAGAACATTTCGCTGCCCTGGGAAGCCAAGCTGCAGCGTTTCGGGGTCGTCACCCCGGGGATCGTGGCCAGGACGGCCGAAACACAGAAGCGACGCTTCGACATCCGCGGTCAGATCGTGCAGCCGGTTGGCCGCATGTCGGGCGGCAACCAGCAGAAGGTGTTGATCGGCAAATGGCTGGTCGAGACCCCGAAAGTGTTCATCGTCGACGAGCCGACGCGCGGCGTCGATGTCGGGGCCAAGATGGCCATCTATGAAATCCTCCGCGGCTTGGCCGCCGAGGGCGTCGCGGTGATCGTCGTCTCCTCCGAGCTCGAAGAGGTGCTTGGCCTGTCGCATCGCATCCTGGTGATGTCGGGCGGCCGGCAGCAGGGCATCCTGTCACGGGATGAGGCGACGCCCGAACGCGTGATGGCGCTCGCGGTCGGGGCGTCGCCGAATGCCGGTGTGTCGGACCACCACAACGCCTGATGCGCATTGAAAGCCGGACAGCAATGGCCGCCGGGGGGAGAACGCCGTGACACAGATCCTGAAATCAAGCGACGGCGTGCTCCTGCCGGCCGAACGGTCCAGCCTCAAGGATCAGATCATGGGCGTGGCCCGGTTCGTGCCGGGACCATTGATCGGCCTGATCGTCGTGGCGCTCGTGCTGTCCACCCTGTCGCCCTATTTCCTGACGACGCGCAACATCGTCAATATCTTCAGTCAGGTATCCGACATCGGCATCATGGCGGCCGGTTCCGCCCTGGTGATCATCACCGGCGGCATCGACCTTTCGGTCGGCGCCGTGCTGGCCACAAGCCTGATGGTGAACGCTTGGCTTTACCGCTACGGCGGCGTTCCGTTCCCGCTGGCGGTACTGGCCGGATTGGCGACCGGCACCTTTATCGGCTTCGTCAACGGAACGCTGTCGACCTATGGCCGCATCCAGCCCTTCGTGGCCACCCTCGCGACCATGTCGGCCTGCTCGGGTCTGGCCTTGTTCATCACCGATGGCAGCCCCATCACCGGCTTCCCCGACTGGTACACCGCGCTTACCTCGATCCGGGTGCTCGGCGTGCCGTTCGAGGCCGTCATCCTGATCGCCATCTACCTGATCGCCGCCTTCTGGCTGCGGTTCCGACCGAGCGGACGCGCCCTTTACGCAGTTGGCGGCAACGAGGAGGTGGCGCGCTTGTCCGGCCTCAACGTGCAGCGAATCCGGGTCGGCGTCTACGCGGTGGCGGGCTTCCTGGCGGCGCTGGCCGGGGTGATCGTCGGCTCCCGGCTCGACTCGGCGCAGCCCACCGCCGGCGTCAACGACCTGCTGAGCGTCATCGCCGTGGTGGTGATCGGGGGTGCGAGCCTCGCGGGGGGCGCGGGCAGCATGCTCGGCACCTTTATCGGCCTGCTGACCATCGGCGTGTTGCGCAACGGCATGGGGCTGCTCAACGTGTCACCCAACCTGCAGCCCGTGGTGATCGGCGTCGCCATCATCTTCGCGGTGCTGACCGATCGGCGATCGCGCTTCTGAATGCGTCCGGCGCAATCGCAGCCTCAATGCCAGTGTCCCGTCTCAGCGATGGCGCAGCACGTAGTCGGCGGTCCGCTCGTCCGTCACCAGCGTCGTGACGAAGCCGCCGCGCAAGGCCGCGAGCACGATGTCCCGCTTGGTTTCGCCGCCCGCCACGGCGAGGCGTCGCGGAATGCGTTTCAGCTCGTCGAGCGCGATGCCGATGGGATTGATGGAGGCGGGCATCTCGACCGATCGGCCGTCCCGATCGATCCAACGGCAGGCGATGTCGCCGACCGCGCCGTGTTTGCGCAGGAAGTCGTTCTGCTCCGCCGTGATGTGGCCGAGCCGGAACATCGTGGTCTCGTTGTGCATCGCGCCAACGCTGTAGACCACCACCGACGCCCGGCGAGCCAGGTCGAGCGCGTCCCGGATGCCGGGATCGTTGGCCAAGGCGAGCGCCGTGGTCTCGTCCTGGACGTAGATCGGGGCCAGCAAGGGGCGTACCGCTGCGTTGAAATGCTGTCCCACGACCTTGGCGATCTCGTTGGTGTCGGTGCCCATCAGGGCGTTGTGGAGGCCGCCCACGAAGGGCACGACCTGAACGCCCTTGAGAGGCGTGCTGCCGACCAGCGACGCCGTCATGGCCAGCAGCGTGCTGCCCCAGCCTACTGCCACGACGGCCTTGTCGATCATCATGGGGGCCAGGAGCTCGGCGGCTGCATGGCCGAGCCAGCGCTTCTGCATCGCCTCGTCGCTCGGAGCCGGGACGATCCGGACGCGGTCGAGGCCGAAAGCCTGCTCGAGGTCCCGTTCGGCCTTGAACATGCTGGCCGAAACGTTCAGCGAGATATGAACCAGCCCGTCGAGCTTGGCGCGTTGAAGCAGGCGCGTGACCGTGCTGCGGCTGACACTCAACTCGGTGGCGATCTCACTCTGGGTGAGTTCCTCGTGGTAATAAAGCCAAGCTGCCCGGGCGGCTTCGCTTTCCTTCTTGTCGATCTCAATCATCGGCTTGCATGGGCTTCATGGCTCGCGTTGCATCGAGGATGTGCGGCTGATACATTTGTCCAAATAGAAAAATATTGCGTCAGGTAAGATGCATTCGGGAGGGGAATTTCCCATGCTGATCGGGATCGATCTCGGCACATCAATGATCAAGGCCGCCGCTTTCTCGCTCGATGGCGAGATCCTGGCCGTCGCGTCGCGGCGCGCCGTGCTGCGCCACCTGAGCACGGAACGGATCGAGCAAGATTTCGAGGAGATCGTGACGGCGGTCGGCATCGTGGTCTCGGAAGTGCGGGCCGCCACCACGCGGACGCCGATCGCGGTCGGCATCACGGGGCAAAGCGATGGGCTCTGGTTGCTCGATCACGAAGGTCGCGCGGTGCGGCCTGCAATCTCATGGCTCGATGGGCGCGGCAACAGGGCCCTGCAGCGGTGGATGGACGATGGCACCTATGAGGCGGTTTTCCGCCGCAATGGCAATGCCATCTTCGCCGGATCGCAGGCCCCGCTCATGGCGGCCCTGGCCGAAGCCGAGCCGGAAAGCCTGCGGGCCGCCGCGACGGCCAGCTACGTGAAGGACGGTATCCTGCAACGCTTGACGGGCGTGCGGGCCACCGACCCTTCGGATGCCTCGTTGCCGTTCCTCGATACGCGGACGCGACGCTACGATCCCGAGATCCTGCGCTTGCTGGGGCTCGAGCCCCATAGCCACCTGCTCGCTCCCGTCGATGCCTCGCCCGGCCGAGCCTATCCCCTCAACGCGGCGGGTGCCGCCCTCACCGGCTTGCCGCTGGGCCTGCCGGTGCACGCCGGGCCCTTCGACATGCCGGCCTGCGCCATCGGGGCTGGCGTCAACGAACTGGGCGATGGCCTGATCACCATCGGCACCACCCTGGCCTGCCAGGTGCTGGTCGGCGCCGTCGATACCGGTGGCGAGCCGATGGGCATGACGCTTTGCATGCCGAAGCCGGATCGCTGGCTGCGTGCCGCGCCCGCCATGGTGGGAACGGCCTCCCTCGATTGGATCCTGGCCCTGGTGGGGGTCAGGCCCGACGGCCTCGAAGCACTGCTGGCCGAAAGCGTTCCAGGCGCGCGCGGCGTGTCGGCACTCCCGTATTTTGCGGCCACCGGCGAGCGGGCGCCGTTCTGCGACGTCTCGGCACGCGGGCAGTTGGCCGGGCTCAGCATGGGCACCACGCGGGCCGACCTCGTCACGGCCGTTTGCGAATCGGTGGCCTATGCGGCGCGTCATTGCATCGAAGCCGCAGGGTTCACGGGGCGGCTGTCGGTATGCGGCGGCGGCTCCGGTTCACGCGTCTGGTGTCAGATGATCGCCGATGTGCTGCAGGTGCCGTTGCACATCGCACGCCGACCGGAAGTCGGCGCCCGTGGCACCGTCATGGCCACGATGGACGTGCTCGGCATCGCCTACGATCACGCGGCCTGGACGCGATCGGAATCCGTGGTCGAACCGCGGTCTCAATCCGATCATTACGAAGACGGCTTCGCCCATTATCTCGAAACCGTCGATGCGGCGCGACACCTGTGGCACAGCCCGGCGCGCGAGCGCCTGACGGGCCGCATGCAGCACTGAACGGCGATGGTCGGAGCAGAGATGCCCCTGCTCCGGGTAGCGGTCGCGGCTCAGGTTCGCGCTGAGGGTGCGTAGAACGGCGTTCGTGCGGGCTCGCCGGCGAGATAATCGGCGTAGAAGGCCTGCACGTGCGGGAACACCTGCCGGCGGAGTTCCCGGCTGGTGTCCTCGGCCGGCGTGCGGGGGCGGCCCATGGCTTCCGCGATCTCGGCCAACACGGCGTCACGGTCGACATGGGCGAAACGCCCATGCTCGTACACCACCTTGCCGCCCACCACCGTGGCATCGACATGCTGGGTCTTGGCGCGCTGAATCAGGGCATCCAGCATCGGCACGTCGTCATCCTGGTAGGGGTAGAAGGCGCGCTCGACGTCGATCAGCACGGCATCGGCCATGCGGCCTACCTCGAGCTTGCCGATGCTGGCCCCAAAGGCCGTCGTCATGGCGCCGCCTTCGGTCGCCATCTTCAGCACCTGCGGGCAGGACGGCACCTCTTCTTCCCGCATGCCGGGGACGCGGTGGACCCGGAGTGCCAGCCGCATCTCCTGCAGCATGTCGCGGTCCTCGTTGATGCCGGCCTCGTCGAGCCCCATGCCGACCGTGACGCCCTGCGCCGCAAAGGCGTTGAGCGGCGCCACGCCACTGCGTAGCCGCAGGTTCGAAGAACAATTGTGGCAGATGCAGGTGCCGGTCGAGGCCGCAATCTCGATATCCTCCTCGGTCAGCCACACGCCATGGCCGAGCGTCATGCCAGGGCCCAACAGGCCGAGCTTGTGCAGGTGCTTAACCGCCGTGGTGCCGGTGCGACGGCGGGCATATTCCTTCTGGTAGACGGTTTCGAGCAGGTGCATGTGCATCGGCACCTGCGCGGCGTCGGCCTTCTCCCTGAGGGCCAGCAGGCCGTCGTCGCTGACCCAATGCAGGTTGGCCGGCGCGAGTTGGATCCGGGTAAGGTCCTGACCTTGGTTCTCGGCGCTGAGCTGGTCGAACAGCGTGATGTAGTCCGCGAAAGGCAGACGCTGCTTGGCCAGGTGAGGTGCCAGCAGCGCGGCCGTTTCGGTCGGGAGCCGCTTCAGGAAATCTTCGTCGGCCTCATAGACGAGGCGGTTCTGTTCCCGCACCGCGAAGCAATAAGAGGCCCGCATGCCGATCGTGCGATAAGCCTCGAGAACCTTGGTGGAGCAGCCATGAATATGGGCCAGCGGCCCGGGGATCCAGCCGTGGATATGCTGCACCGTGGTGATGCCCGAGGCCAGCATCTCGAAGGCGGAATACAGCGTGTCGAGGTAGAGGTCGACGGCGCGCGACGAAATGCGGCTCGCGAACCAGAGTTCGAGGGCATAGTCGGGCGAACCCAGTTGCAGCGGCGTCAGGCCGACATGGTGATGGCTGTTGACGAAGCCCGGCAGCACCACGTGCTTGGACGAGCCGTAGCGGGGCGCATCCGGATATTTACGCCGCATCGCCTCCGCGTCCCCGACCTCCACCACCACCCCGTCGCGATGCACCACGGCGGCGTCGCGCAGCACAGTGGCGCGCTCCCGGTTTTCCACGCCGGTGACCACCCAGCCACCGATCAACAGACCTTCTGACATCATCGAACCTTGTTGCTGCGGGCCGCATCCGACGGCCCCGATGGAAGGACGGTCTGCAAACGGCATACCGCGATCGACAGCGGGGCTGAACTAGTCGTCCGCCATCGTCAGAGCGGCTTGCAGCACCTCCCGCAGACCGGTGCCTGACCGCGGCTGCGGCGACAGGTCGAGCCCGGCCTCGAGGGCCTGGAGATGGTCCTCCATCTCGCGGGCAGCGCCCTCGACATCACCGGCTTCGAGCAGCGCGATCAGCCGGCGGTGCTCGTGGGTGCGGCAGCCCGACGAGCCCTGGCGCTGGTGCACCGTGATGGCCAGCACGGTCCGCGATACGAGTTCGCGCAGCATGGTGGTCACGATCGGGTTGCCGGTGAGTTCCGCCATGAGGAGGTGGAAGTCGGCTGACAAACGCAGCGCCGCCGTTTCATCCCCTTCCGCATGGGCCCGATCCTCGGCCTCGATGCAGGCGATCAACGGTCGCCAGCCCGCCGGGGGGCGATGGCCGCACAAACAGCGCACGATGCCCCCTTCCAGCATGCGACGCGCGCCGAACAGGTGCTTCGCCTCGTCGAGAGGCGGTTCGGCCACGAAGGCACCCCGGTGCGGCACGAGCGTCACCAGCCCCTCATCGCCCAGGCGGGCCAGGGCCCAGCGAACCGGCCCACGACCACAACCGAAGGTGTCGGCAATGACGTCTTCGGTCAGCTTTGTGCCGGGAGGCAGCTTGCGACCCACGATGGCATTTCGGGTAGCGACGAAGATCCGCTGTTTCACCTCGGCCGTCGAAGCGTCACGGGTCCGCTCGGTCGTAGCAGTCACTCAGCGTCCCTCCTGGGCATCCTGCCCATATTGTTAACAATCCAGCATGCGTTTTGTGCACGATCTTACAATCGTGCCGACGCCGTCTCGTCCTGCGGGATTGCTGCAAGAGGCGAGCCGCACTTGTCCAGCGGCGTCAGCCGGCTGGCACGCGCTTTGCCAAACAAAGCTTCGAGACGCCCAGCTGTCGGGCGAACTCACTCGATGAACCTCGCGGATATCGATCTTGATTCTGACCCACGGCGGTGCCCTCTCGAATCTGCCATTGTTCCTCGCGATCGACGCCGGGCTTCTGGCGGCGCGGGGTCTCGACGTCCAGGCGCCTCGACTTGACGGCTTCTCGTCCACGGTGGCGCGCCTGCGGAACCGTACAGCCACCATCGGCACCACGGGCTTCACCCATGTGCTCGCCGATGCCGACGATGCCGACCCGCTGGTGGTGGTGGCCGGCAGCGGCATGCGCGGCATGGCGCTTCTCGGTCCTGAAGGGGCTGACGTTCGAACCCTGTCCGGAGCGATCGGCACCTTCACCGACGACCCGATGCAGGTTCTGCTGGCCGATCAGACCGAGCGGCACGGCCTCGCGGGCCGGACGACCGTGCGTTTCATGGGATCGCTGACGGAGGCCGCCGACGCGCTGGCCTCGGGCGCCGTCACAGCCATCACGACGGTGGAACCCTGGATCGGCCGGCTTGTCGCCGCAGGCGCCACTCTGCTGAGCGACGGCAGCGACGTCTGGGGCATGGACTATCCCGACACCGTGCTGGTGGCGCGTCACAGCGCGCTGATGGCCCGGCCCGCCGAAATCACGGCGCTGATCTCGGCCATGCTGGAAGCCGAGCGGATGATCGCCACGCACCCGGACGATGCCCTTGCGGCCGTGGCGCATCGCTTTCCCGGCTTCTCGCTTGCGGAGCTGCGGCTTGGCCTTGCAGGCCAGCCACCACGCGTCGATCTGCGCGGGCTGGAGGCCGTGATCCTCGATCGCTGGACCACGGTCCGGCGCCTCGCTGGATGCCCGAACGGCTCGCCCCCGTCCGGGCTCATCGACTTTTCCTGTCTCGATGCCGCGATCGGGCAACACATGACGACCCCTGAAAGGATGACACATGTCCATTGACACCAAGCTTCCGGGCGTAGGCCCGTTTGCGGCGGCAGGAATCGACCGCCGCACGCTGCTGGCCCGCACAGCCTGCGTGGGCGGCGCGATCGCGGCGAGCCGGTTTCTTTGCACCAGCGCGGCCGAGGCCGCCACAACCGTCACCCTGAAGGCGACCCACGGCACGGGCCTATGCAATTGTCCGTTCTTCATGGTCAAAGAGAAGGAGTTCGGCAAAGCCGACGGCATCGCGCTCGACTTCGTCACGACACCTAGCAATGCCGACATCGCGGCGCTGTTCGGAGCCGGCGTCGTCGATGTCTCGGTGGTGCCCTACACCAACTTCATGACACTTTACGACGCCGGCGCGCCGGTGAAGATCGTGGCCGGTTCGGGCGTCCAGGGCTGCGTGATCGTGGCCCAGCCCGGCATCAACTCAGCTGAGGACCTGCGCGGCAAGACCATCGGCACCTTCCAGGCCGATACGCTGGAGATGCTGCCGCTCGACTACCTCAAGAAGGCCGGCATGAGCTTCAAGGACGTGAAGGTACGCTACTTCGGCACCTCGCCGGAACTAGCGCAAGCCTTCATCGGCGGCAACATTGACGCCATGTGCCACATCGAGCCCTATGCCACGCAGGCGCTCGCGTCCCGCAAGGGCGCCGTCAAGCTGTCGGACGGCACCGACGTTTATGGCCCGCTCTACACCGACTGCGTGCTGGCGGTGCGTTCCAAGCTCATCACTGAAAATCGGCCTGCCGTGAAGGCGCTCATCAAGGCGATGATGATGGGCCAGCATTTCGAGGAAAGCGACCGCGAGGCGGCCATCAAGCTGACGACGCCCAAATACTTCAAGACCACCTATGACGCGGCCTTCGACGCCTCCACGAAGCAGCCCGGCATGGTGGACCAGCGCAAGAACCAGGACTTCATCCTCGGTCGGGCCCAGAACCTGAAGGACCTGCGCTACATCAAGGCGCTGCCGACCACTGACATCTTCGACTGGACGATGTTGAACGAGGTCATCACTGAAAACGCCGACCTTTACGGCCAGCTGAAGCTGAAATCCGCATGAAGGCGCTCCCCTTGACCGCGAGTGCGATGCCCGCGGTCGTCCCAACGACCGCGCGACGCCGGCGCGCGGCCCGGGGGCTCGCGGTTGTGTTCTGGTGGGTGTTGTCGCTCGGCTGCTTCGCCGGTCTCTGGGAGGCGGCTTGGGCGCTCGGCTTGGCCGATCCGCTGTTGTTGCCGCCGCCGCACATCTTCCTGGCGCGATTCTCGGACCAGGCGCAGGCCTTTTCCTCGAGCGACGTCATCGGCGAAGTGTCGAGCAGCGGCGCCTATATGGCACTGCTAACCACCATTGTGGCTTCCAGCCTGCGGGTGATCGCAGGGCTGGCGCTTGGCTTCGTTTGCAGCGTCTCGATGGGGCTGCTGATCCGTTACTTCAAGCCGTTCGGCAATCTCACCCTGCCGACCATCACCTTGCTGGCGCCGATTTCGCCGATCGCCTGGCTGCCGGTGGCGATCTTCGTCTTCGGCATCGGCAATCCGCCAGCGATCTTCATGGTCTTCATCTCGCTATTCTTCGTCATGACTTTGTCGACGATCAGCCAGATCGACTCCGTCAGCAGGACCTATCTCAACGTCGGCGCCATCATGGGGGCGAGCCGGCGTCAGTTGTTCCTGCACGTCATCGTGCCCGCCATCCTGCCGTCGTTGTTCATGACGCTGCGCATGAACCTGTTCGGCGCCTGGATGGTGGTGCTGGTGGCGGAAGCGACCGGCGTCGGCAGCGGCCTCGGGCAGATCGTCATGCTGGCGCGCAACACGTTCAACTCGAGCTTGTCGTTCTTCACCATGACGTTGATCGGAATCGTCGGCTTTCTGTTCGATGTGGCGCTGCGCCAAGTGCAGAACCGCGTCCTGTTCTGGGTGCCGCCGAGCGCCGTGGGGCGTTTGTGATGCGTGATCCGATCCCCTCCAAGGCACCGCTCGTCGACTGCCGCGGCGTCGGCAAATCGTGGGACACGCCCGGCGGCGTCGTGACGGCGCTCGACGGCATCGACCTGCTGGTCGACCGCCGTGAGTTCGTAGTGTTCCTCGGGCCGAGCGGCTGCGGCAAGTCCACCCTGCTCTACCTCATCGCCGGCCTCGAGGCGCTGACGAGCGGCACCATCACCAGCGGCGGGGCCACGGTCACGGGCCCTGGCACCGACCGCGGACTGATCTTCCAGGAGTCTTCGCTGTTCCCCTGGATGACGGTCGGCGAGAACGTCACCTTCGGATTGAAGCTGCGCGGCATGGGGGCGGAGGAACGACGCCACGTCGCGGACGACCTGCTGCGAAAGGTCGGGCTCGGCGACGCCGCCGACAAGCGGCCGGACCAATTGTCGGGCGGCATGCGCCAGCGCGCCGCCATGGCACGGGCCTTGGCGCTCCGCCCCGAAGTGCTCCTGCTCGACGAGCCCTTCGCGGCGTTGGATGTGCAAACCCGCTCGAAGATGCAGGACTTTCTCATCGAGGTTTGGCGGGACAGCGGCGCCTCGATGCTCTTTGTCACCCATCATATCGACGAGGCGGTCGGATTGGCCGACCGGGTGGTGGTCTTCACCGCACGGCCGGGCCGCATTAAAAGCATCGTACCGATCAATCTTCCGCGGCCGCGCGACCCTAGGAGCCCGGAGTTCCACGCTCTCTCGGACCACCTCACCGATCTGCTGCGCGACGAGGTCGATCGCGCCTTTGCCGAACAGGAACGTGTGCGGTGAGCGTCTTGCTCGCCGCCATCCAAGTGCCCGGCTGCACGCTTGACCTCACCGCCAATGCGGACCGCGCCGAAGCGGCGGTGCGCGAGGCGGCGATGGCGGGCGCCCGCATCGTGGCCCTGCCCGAAATGGCGACCCTGCCGTATTTCTGTGGCGATGCGGCCGAAGCCTACCGCACCTGGGCGGAGCCGGCCGACGGCCCCTTGGCGCGGCGCTTTTCCAAGGTGGCGGCGGAAACCGGCACGGCGGTGTTCCTGCCCTTCTACGAACACGATGCCTCGACCGGGCGCTACCACAACGCCGTCCTGGGCTTCGGCGCCGACGGGGCGCCATTGCGAGGTGGCCCGGTGGCGCGCAAGCTGCACCTGCCGGTTGGCGACGACCCACCGCCCGGCTTCGACGAACGCGCCCACTTCTCTCCCGGTGACGCGCTCCATGTGGTCAGCGCCTGGGGGCTGCGCATCGGAATTCTTGTCTGCTACGACCGTCGCTTCCCCGAGGCCTGGCGGGCGTTGCGCCGCATGGGCGCCGACCTCGTCGTGGTGCCGGTGGCCGGCAGCGGTGGCGACGACATGGATTTCTTTGTCGGCGAAATGCGCACCCACGCGCGTGAGAACGGCCTCGCGGTTCTTTGCGCCAACAAGGTCGGCGACGAGCACGTCGGTGGTGGCGTCGTCGACAACTACGGCTATTCGGCCATCATCGATGCCGATGGCACGGTGCTGGCGCTGCGCCCCCGCGCCGAAGGCCCCGGCATCGTCGTCGCCGAAATCGACACGGCGACGATCGCGGCGACCCGCCGACGCCTGCGCTATTACGACGACCGCCGCGTCGATCTTTTCGTATGAAGGCAGAGCCCCGCTCCGCTCTTGCCACCGCAGCCGCCGTGCTGGACGGCGCCTTGTCGCCGGAAGACCTGGTGCGCGAAGCGCTGGGTCGGATCGATGCAGAGAACGGTGTTCTCCGTGCCGTGGTGACGACCGACCCAGAGGACAGTCTGCGGCAGGCTGATCACCTGGCGCACCGCCTCGCGGCCGGCGAGCGCCCGCCGCTGGCTGGCGTGCCCATCGTGGTCAAAGACGCCATCTGGGTCGCGGGCTGGCGCGTCACCCAAGGCTCGCGCCTTTACGCCGACTTCGTAGCACCAGCCGACAATGTCGCGGTGACACGGCTGCGTCACGCGGGCGCCATCGTGGTCGGCATGGCCAACATGTCGGAGTTTGGCTGCAAGGGCGTGACCTCGAACCCGCTCCACGGCACGACGCGCCATCCACTCGATCCGCGACTGACGCCCGGCGGCTCCAGCGGCGGCTGTGCTTCGGCCCTTGGAGCAGACCTGGTGCCTCTGGGGCTCGGCACCGATGGGGGCGGCTCCGCGCGCCGTCCGGCCGCCCATGTCGGCATCGTGGGGTTCAAACCGTCGGGCGGCTTGGTGGCCGACGGTCCAGGCTTCGAAGGCGGGGGGTCGCGGACCTCGGTGCTGGCCCCCATGGGGCGCTCGGTCGCCGACGTCGGCGCCATGTTCGATGTCCTGCTCGGGGCGGACCGGGTCGATCCGCTCTCGGTCGCGCTACCGACCAAAAAAGACGGCGGTCGGCTTAGGATCGCCTATGCGCCCACCTTCGGACTTGGCGGCCCGGTCGATGCGTCGGTCGAAACAAGCGTCGCAACAGCCTTAGAAACGCTGAGGGCGGCGGGCTTCGATATCATACGCTTCGATCCCGTCTGGCCGACAGGCGCCGGGGAAGCCGCCCTGATGCCTCTGCAATGGGCCGGGTTGGCCAAGCTTCATGGCGCGCGCTGGCAGAGCGAACCGACCCTTTTCGATCCTTATATCGCAGCGCAGATCGCGAAGGGCCTGGCGCAGTCCGACGCCGACGTCGGGGCGGCCCGCGCAATGGCCGTGGAGATCCTTGAAGCCACCCAAATCTTCTTCGCCGCCTTCGATCTCGTGATCGGCCCCACCACACCCTGCACGGCCTGGCCACACGACCTGCTCGGCCCAACCGAAATCGACGGGCAGCCCGTGCATGACCGTGCCCATGCGGCCTTCACGCCCTTCTTCAATCACGCGCTCGCGGCGGCGATCTCCATCCCTTGTGGGGTGGACCGACGGGGTCTGCCGATCGGGCTGCAGATCGTGGGCCCGCGTTTCGCCGACCGGCGTGTCTTGACGATGGCGGCCGCTGCCGAGCGACTGCTGACCGCCACGCAACCAGGAGGATAGCCGCATGATCCTGATCCGGGGCGGACGCGTCTACGATCCAGCCGGCGATACCGATCGTCCGGCGATCCGCGATGTCCTGATCGAAAACGATGTTATCGTTTCGATCACCACGCCCGATGCTGACCATGAGACCAAGCAGCGCGTGGAGGCCGAAGCCGTCCGCGGCGTCGGCCAAGTGATCGACGCTCGCGACACCCTCGTGCTGCCAGGCTTCGTCAATGCTCATTATCATTCCTATGACACGCTCGCGAAGGGGCTGATCGAGGACGCGCCCTTCGACCTTTGGGCGCTCCAAACGCAGCCGGCCTATTACGGCCGCCGCTCGAAGGCCGAACTGCGGCTACGGACCCTGTTGGGCGCCATGGAATGCCTGAAGGGTGGCATCACCACCGTGCAGGACATGTGCACCCTGGTGCCGCAGGACGAGGAAACGCTCGACACGATCGCTGCGGCCTATGCCGAGGTTGGCATCCGCGTAGTGTTCGCCCTGGCCTTGCGCGATCTCGGCGACCTCGATATCGCGCCTTTCCTGCCGACCGATCTGAGCCCTGCCGTGCGCCGCGCCGTCACCGGCAGCCCGCGGGATGCCGCCGAGGACCTCGCCTTCGCGGAAGCCCAGATCCGCCGCCTGCCATCGTCCGGCCTGTGGCATTGGGGCGTCGCGGCTTCGGGGCCGCAGCGCGCATCGGACGCCTTGCTGGAAGGTGTGTCGGCCTTGTCCGAACGGTACGAGCTCCCGATCTTCACTCATGTCTACGAGACGCGCGCCCAGGCCGCCAAGGCGCGGCGCATCTACGGCCCGCACGGCGGCTCGATGATCCGCCACATGGACGCCGTGGGGCTGCTCGGGCCGCGCACCACCCTGGCGCACGGCGTCTGGATCGCGCCGGACGAGATCGCGACCATCGCGCGCGCGGGAGCCACGGTGGCCCACAATCCCCTGAGCAACATGAAGCTGAAAAGCGGCGTCGCACCCATCCGCGCGCTGAAGGCCGAGGGTGTCGGGCTGGCGCTCGGCTGCGACAACTGTTCCTGCGGCGATTGCCAGAACATGTTCCAGGGCCTGAAGATGTTCTGCCTCCTGGCAGGTGTCGCCGATCCGGAGCCGACGGGCGTTCATGCGCTCGATGCCATCGAAGCGGCCACGCTGGGCGGCGCGCGGGCCTTGGGGCTTGGGGGCGTCATCGGCGCGCTCGCGCCGGGTCGCCAAGCCGACATCAGCCTCGTTCGCCTCGACACCCTGGCCTTCACACCCTTCAACAGCGCAGCCCGGCAGCTCGTCTTCAGCGAGACCGGTGCCGGGGTCGATACCGTGCTGGTCGGCGGCCGCGTGGTGGTGCGGGGCGGCCGTCTGACGATGCTCGATGAGACGGCGATCCGGGCCGAGATCGAAGACGTCATGCCAGCCTTCCGGCTCGACTTCGAAGGTTTGCGACGCACGAGCCTGGAAGCTGCGCCGGCGTTCATCGAAGCCCTGCGGCGGCTCGACAAAGTCGATATCGGCCTCGAGCGCCACCTCGCCCGTCGATGACGTCCGGGGCTGGCATGTCGCTTGCTGGCTGCGGTGAAGGGATGCCCGATTGGCCCGCTTGCTTGACCTTCTGGCGACGATGATCCGTATCGCGCCGATGGCGTTGGCGGCCATGGGCAATGTTCGGCGCCGTACTGTCAGGCCTAAGGCCAAGACGCCTCGAAAGGCGGGCATGAGCGCCGCTTAGCTGGTTTCCATGACGCAGCGAGAGTGTGGTCGTAGGCTGGCCAAGTCCGGTCCGGACTGTTGCATCGTAGCGGCAAAGGCGCTGCCGGCCAGGCAGGCAGGCTGAAACTCATGGAAGCCCGACCGGGTCGGCCCGTAACAGAAAGACAGGTGTGATGCTGTTTCGTAGACACCGGGCTGGGATGTTGGCGATCAGCCAACCGACCCACGCCTTGATTTCGGGCCAGTTGGCGCGCGCTTGGGTCGATCCCCTCTGCGAGCCGCTTCTGATCGCGGCGGAACAGCATGATTTGGGCTGGATGGATTGGGAGACTGCGCCGAGCTTCGACCGGGACACCGGCAGGCCGCATCTGTTCCGTGACGTCGGTGCGTCCTTGCACGCGCCGATGTGGGCGGCGGGCGTCGAGCGTGCACTTGGCGCCTGGGGTTCGCATACCGCGCTGCTGATTTCCCGTCACGGCGGGGTGATCTACCGCCGCTTTTCAGACCGGCACCGCCTCGACGAAGCCGACGCAATGGCGGCGCGACATTACCTGGAGACTCAGGACCCGGTGGAGCGGGCCTGGGCCCAGGCGCTAGGGTTCGACGAACAAAGGCTCGAAAGCGAGTCAGCGCTCATCGCCTTCGTGGACACGCTTTCGCTGGCGCTTTGCGGCGAGTTGCCGGCGCCGCTGGAGCTTGACGCGCCACGTTCCGACGGCAGCCTGCAACGCTCGCGATTGTCCGCACGGCCGGGCCGATCTTTCGACTTCGATCTTTCGCCCTGGCCGTTTCGAGGCACCAGCCTTGTTGTCGAGGGTCAGGCCCGCGCCCTCCCCGAGGGTGAACGTTTCGCCGATGAAGCGAGCATGAGACGTTGGCTCCGCTCGCCCGATCGCGTCACCTTCACGGCACGGCTCACCTCGGTCGAACACTGAGGATTAATCGTCGGCGCCGATGTCGGTCTCAACGGTGAAACGACGAAGACTTACGCAGAGCCGGATGGTGTTGCGTGGACCCAAATGATGCTTGCTGTCGCAATCAGCCGATCACACCCTGAGGCCGCAAACCCATGATCGGTTCGGACATTGCGCGTTTCATAGCCGACAGTGACCGGTTTTATCCGTCCGATGCGGCGCAGCGTCCCCTGGCTGACCAGCGCCGGCTTTACGAGGCCTACGCAAGCACCTTTGCGGTCAAGCGGCCTCCGGGGATCACGAGCCTCGACGACACACTCGTCCTTCCCGACCGCCTCGTTCCGCTGCGGCTTTACCGACCAAGACGCATCCTGGTGGACGGGATCGTCGTTTATGCACACGGGGGTGGCTTTGTTCTGGGCTCGCTCGATAGCCACGACGGCATCGTTGCACGCGTTGCAGAAGCGGTCGGCGCTTCGGTGGTGTCCGTCGATTATCGCCTCGCGCCTGACCATCCGCATCCCGCGGCCCAGGATGATATTCTGGCGGTCGCGAGCGCCGTTCTCGAACGGCGATTGCCATGGCGCGAAGGCCTCCCGACGCGTCTTGCCCTGATGGGAGACAGCGCAGGCGGCACCCTCGTCTGCGGTGCAGCCCTCAAGCTCGGTCAGGTCAGGCCGGACCGACTGTGTGCCCTCGCCTTGATCTATCCCTCGCTGGGCTTCGAGCCCGCCGAGCCGGCCCGCACACAATGGGCTCAAGCGCCTATGCTGACGCTTGACGACGTCCAGTTTTATCGATCGGCTTACCTCGGCCACAGCGGTGGTGCGTCGCCGTTTCCCCTCGACCAGCCTGACCTGTCCGTTTTGCCGCCGACCGTGCTCCTGCCGGCCGAAGTAGATCCGCTGCGGGATGATTGCACAATACTGGCTGCCCGGCTCCAGGCGCTCGGCACTGACGTCCTGCTCCTGCCGGGAACGGGTCTGGTACACGGCGCCTTGCGCGCCTTGGATCATGCCGCCGCCATGGCCGAGCCCTTTGCCCGGATGTGTGCCTTTCTGTCGTTCCGTCTAGGCGCCTGAGTTGCCGCGCGGTCGGTGTGGAACCAGCCGCAGTCGCCGGGCATGGCGCCAATCCACGCGCAGCGGTTACGATTCGTCGGCCGCGATCCAGCGGCGGAGATGGTGACGTGACTCAGTCCGGTTCACTCCGTAGCGGCATAGACCGCCGAACCCTTCTTGGCGGCGCTGGTGCCGTCGGCGCGAGCGCAGCCCTTACGCCTTGGCGAACCGCCCGCGCTGCCGGCGACACCCCAACCTCGGGAGGGACGTTGCGGCTCGGCATGTCGGGCGGCGCGACCTCCGACAGCCTCGACCCCCGCACGATCACGGATTGGGTGCCGGTCAACCTGGCCTATCAGGTGATGAACGGGTTTATCGAAATTGACGAGCACAACCAAGCAGTCCCAGAGTTGCTCGAACGTTGGGACGCCAAGCCGGGCTTTGCCGAATGGGTGTTCGATGTCCGCAAGGGCGTGACCTTCTCCAACGGCAAGACGCTCGACGCCGACGACATCATCTATTCGCTGAACCTGCATCGCGGAGACACCAAGTCGGCCGCCAAAGCGACGCTCGAGGACATTGTTGACATCAGGAAGCTTGGTCCGAACCAGATCGGCATCACGCTCTCGAATGGCAACGTGGATCTTCCGTACCTCCTGGCAGACTACCACTTCTTCGTGGTCCCGAACGGCTGGTCGGACTGGATGAAGCCCGTCGGCACGGGCGGCTACATCCTGGATGTCTTCGAGCCCGGCATCCGCTCCATCACCAGGAAGCGGAGTGACTATTGGAAGCCGGGGCGTGCCCACGTGGACGCCATCGAGATCCGTTGCATCGCCGACACGACGGCGCGCACCAATGCCCTGATCTCCGGCCAGGTGGATGTCATCAATCGCATGGACGCGCGCACGGTCGATCTCGTGGCGCGCCGGCCCGGTCTCCAGGTCATCCGCAACGCAGCGGGCCAGCACGCCACCTTTCTGATGAACGTCACCGACAAGCCTTATGACGACAACAACGTACGGCTCGCCCTCAAATACGGCATCGATCGTCAGAAGATCATCGATACGGTGCTGCACGGCTATGGCGTCATCGGCAACGATCACCCGATCCCTCGCTCGAGCCCGTTCTTTGCGGCCGATCTGCCGCAACATGCCTATGATCCCGACAAGGCCCGCTTCCATCTGAAACAGGCTGGCTTGTCCAGTCTGCCGGTCACGCTCGCGGTATCGGATGCCGCCTTCACAGGCGCGACCGACGCCGCCCTGCTGTATCAGGAGGCCGGTAAACCGGCAGGGATCGACATGACGGTCGAACGCAAATCGGCCGATGGTTACTTTGGATCGGTGTGGATGAAGGCGCCGTTCTGCGCCTCCTACTGGGGTGGACGACCGACCGCGGACGGGATGCTGACGATCGCCTACAAGTCCGATGCGGCCTGGAACGAGACTTTTTGGAAGCGGCCCGCCTTCGACCGCATCCTTCTTGCGGCCCGGACGGAGGCTGACGTCGGCAAACGCAAGGCCATGTACTTCGACCTGCAGAAGATGATCTCCGACGACGGAGGGGCCGTCATTCCGATGTTCATCGATTATCTCGAGGCTGGCGGCCCGAAGGTCAGGGGCATGGGTCCGCATCCGCTGTTCGATCTTATGGGACAGCGCATCGGCGAGAAGGTGTGGCTCGCTTCCTGAGCCACGGCGCAGAAGTTCCGCACTCGTCGGCATCCCTGACGGCTGTCGCAAGCCTGCAATGGGCATCGTGGGCCGATGCCGATGCCGATCTGGAAATCTCAGGGCCGGGGCACGTTCAGCTGCGACACCCGCGTGCGAAGTATGTAGGTGGGCAGACGGCGGTGACCGCATAGGCAGCCCGTCCATTTGCTGTACTTGTGCGGGTTGTGTACCGCCTGCACCCCAATCCACTTCGATCGCAAAAGCATGGATCCCACCTTCCTCGCAGCCAACCCCGTCGCACAGACCTTCCTGGGACTGCCTTCGTCCGACAAAGCCATTGCAGGGTCGGTCTCCATCGTGGGAGCGGCGCACGGGACGGCTTATGGCGATCGCGAGCACGAGGGTGACGGCCGACAGGGCCCGGATGCCGTGAGGCGGGCCATCACGGCCGCTTCGATCCAGGTCGATCACTGGGACTTCGACTTCGATGGTCCGCTGTTGGATGGTGGTGCCCTGAACGTCTACGACCTAGGCAATCTCCAAACATTCCACGGCGCAAACGCAGACAACCGTCGCGTGATCGAGGCTGCGACGCGTCATGTCCGGGGCTGCGGCGCAACCTCGGTGCTGATCGGGGGAGACGATTCGGTGGCGATCCCGTTCATGCGCGCCTTCGATGACGTGAAGGCGCTCCACATTCTGCAGATCGACGCCCATCTCGACTGGCGGGACAGCATCGGTGACGAGGCGCTCGGCTATTCGAGCACGATGCGCCGCGCTGCGGAACTGCCCTTCGTGCGCTCCATGACCCAGGTGGGCCTTCGTGCGGCCGGCAGCGCGCGTCGCGAAGAGGTTGAGGCGGCACGGGCGTGGGGCTCGCATCTCGTGACCGTCAGGCAGGCGAGGAGCCAAGGCATGGCGGAGATCGCCAAGTCTATCCCGCGCGACGGTGAGATCCTGATTCACATCGATTGCGACGCGCTCGATCCGAGCTTCTGCCCGGGGGTCAACGCGCTGTCGCCCGGCGGCTTGACCTTTGACGAGGTGACGGCGCTGCTGGCCGCCACGCTTCAGAACAGACGCCTGGCCGGCTTTTCCATTGTCGAATTTAATCCGGCCGGCGATATCAATGACATGACCGCGACCGTCGTCGGTCGGCTTGTCTGCCACGTTCTCGGTCATCTGGCGCGCCAACCCGGTCGCCACCCATAGCGCAATGCAAGCGTCCGTTCCGCACCAGGAGTGTCTCAGCGCCGCTCCGGACGTCCTTGTCCCACGCCCGCACCAGCGCATCGCGCGCGACGCGATCGCAGCGGCGCGCCTGGCAGGGCGGCCTGGGTTCCTGCTGGGAGACCTGACCGGCCTCGGCAAGACCTTGTCGGCCTGGGCCGCCATCGCGGCGATGCCGGAAGACGACGTGCTCATCGTGTGCCCGAAGGGTGCCATGCCGCAATGGCGCCGAACCATCGCCCAAAGCGGCCTCGCTCCGAAACGCGTCACGCTCATCAACTATGAACGGACCAAGGCACTGCTGGCGCCGCCGCCCGCCAGCACCAGGCGCTCGCCACGGGCCAAGAACAACGAGCTTGCCCGGCAGGGCCGGCCCAAACAGGTCTGGCCGATCGTCCTCTTCGACGAAAGCCACCGCCTTCGCAACCCTTACGCCCAGCAAACGATGGCCTGCCGGCAGATGGCGGATGCCGCGACCTTCGTGCTGTATCTCAGCGCCACCGCGGGACAATCGCCCCACGAACTCGGCTATCTCGGCCGCTTGCTGGGACATGCGGCGGGTCAGCCGACCGAAACCTTGGCGGACTTTCGCCAGCTGATGAAGGGGCTTGGCATCGGCCGTGCCAAGGGCCGGTGGATGAACTGGACCTGGGAGCCCAACGAGCGGGATCGGCGGATCATCGCAGACCTGCTCTACAAGGGTCCGAACGCGATCGGCATTCGCCGGCATCCCGGCGACATCGCGGGCTGGCCCGCTGTCCAGCGGGAACTCGCCCCCACGATGCTGACGCCCGCCGAACGTCGCCTGTATGACGCGACATGGCGCGACTTCCGTCGAGAACTGGGGCTGTTGGGCGGCAGCACGCGCCGCCCGGCCGGCTGGGCGGCCGACCTTCGCTTCCGGCAGAAGGCGAGCCTGCTGCGCGTCGCCGGAACCGTTGCTTTCGCCGAGGATCTGCTCGAGGCCGGTCAACAGGTCGCCTTGTCGGTGGCCTTTCTCGAAACCGGCACGGCCCTGACCGACACCCTTGGCGGCCGAGGTTGGCGGGTCGGCCAGATCGACGGGCGCGCCTCGGCGGAAGCGAACGAGGCGACCCGCATCGCTTTTCAGACCGGCCAACTCGATGTCGTGACCTTTACGGTGACGGAATCGATTTCTTTGCACAGCAACGAGCTGCCGGGAGGTCACCGCCCGCGGTCGCTCATCGTGCATGACATGCGATACAGCGCGATCCAGCTGCAGCAGATCGAAGGTCGTTGCCACAGGGATGGCGAGATGGCCATCATCTACTACGCCTTCGGGGAAGACACCGTTGAAGAGGAGGTGACCGCTACCGTGATCGCCAGGATGGCCGCGATGCACGGTCTGGCCGGCGACGACGCCGCGCTGCTGGACGCGTTGACGGGCTTCCTCGACTACGAAGCGTAAGGCCGCCAGACCAGCCCTAGAAGCACGCATGGTCGGGCACGGATCATCAGGCGCACGGGACAGCGCGTCGACACGTCACCCGCCTCGACGCTTGGTGGCCGGCGCCGGAACGCTATTGTTCCGTCCATGGGAACAGGGCCAGCGCGCATTCGCGTCATCGATCTCGAAACCGGTGGCAACGGTCCCGAGGATGTGTGCGAGATCGGCTGGCAGGATGTCTGCCAGGGCCGCGACGGTGTGTGGAGGGTCGATGACGAGCGTGGCGCCGCTTTGGTCAATCCGGGCCGCCCCATGTCGCCCGACACGATCGCGATCCACCACATCCTCGACGCGCAGGTGGCGGGTGCCCCCTTCTGGAAGACGATAGCCCCGACGGTGCTTCGGCCGGATGGCGGCGTCGCGGCCCTGGCGGCCCATCGGGCTGCCTTCGAGCAACGCTATTGCCGCCCGGGTCTCACGGGCGGAGCCGATTGGATCTGCACCTGGAAATGCGCCCTGCGCCTGTGGCCGGACCTGCCGCGGTTCTCGAACCAGATGCTGCGTTATCTTCGCCAGCCCGAAGGTCTGGTGCATGAGGACGGATTGCCGGCCCACCGCGCCGGCCCGGACGCCTATGTGACCGCCCATCACCTGCGCGACATGCTGAACGAGGCCTCCGTGCCGCAGCTCCTCGCCTGGAGTCAGGACCCTGGCCTGCTGCCCCGCGTGCCGGCAGGACCGGCGCGGGGGCGTCCCTGGACCGCGCTCGACCGCGACACCCTTCAGGGTTTCGCGAACGGGCGGGATGTCGACGTCCGGTTCAGCGCCCAGTGCGAGCTTCGCCGGCGTGGTGAAAGCCTGCTGGTCGAGCACGAAGGCGACCCACAACAGGCGATGTTGATCTGAGCCGCTGCTGCGAGAGCCTTTGTCAGCACCGGAGCCACGCTCTCGCCGGACGTCGCGGTCGTGGATGAGCGTTCATCGGGCCGGTCGGCATTGCCAAACCGTCGCCCCACGTCCATGGATGTTCGACAAACGTCGAACTTTCAGCCGAAGCGGCTGCCATGAGGTCATTCCGGATGCCTGGTCTTTTCGATCCTCTCAAGGTCGGCGCGCTGATGCTGCCCAACCGCATCATCATGGCGCCGCTCACGCGTGCTCGGGCCACGGATGAGCGTGTTCCGACGCCGTTGATGGTGGACTATTACGTTCAGCGCGCATCGGCGGGTTTGATCGTGACGGA
Organism: Lichenihabitans sp. Uapishka_5; assembly: GCF_033947565.1. NCBI lineage: Bacteria > Pseudomonadati > Pseudomonadota > Alphaproteobacteria > Hyphomicrobiales > Lichenihabitantaceae > Lichenihabitans > Lichenihabitans sp. Uapishka_5. The sequence goes on along the minus strand of NZ_JARPVX010000005.1, from coordinate 63,729 downwards.
AGCGACGTCGGTGACCCCGATGGGCGTCGGCTATGCCAACACCCCGGGCATCTGGTCGGATGAACAGGTCGCCGGCTGGCGGGTCATCACCGATGCCGTTCACACGGCCGGTGGCCGTATGGTGATGCAGCTCTGGCACGTCGGTCGCATCTCGGATCCGTCGTTGCTCGGTGGCATGCCACCTGTCGCGCCGAGCGCCATTGCGGCCGCCGGCCACGTCAGTTTGTTGCGGCCCGAGCGACCCTATCCCACGCCGCGGGCCCTCGACATCGGCGAGATCCCCGGCATCGTCGAAGCCTACCGGGTCGGCGCCGCCAACGCCAAGAAGGCGGGGTTCGACGGCGTCGAACTGCATGGCGCGAACGGCTACCTGCTCGACCAGTTCCTGCAGGACAAGACCAACAAGCGGCAGGACGCTTATGGCGGCTCGATCGAGAACCGGGCTCGATTGATGCTGGAAACGATCGACGCCGCCATCGACGTCTGGGGGGCAGACCGGGTCGGCCTGCATCTCGCGCCCCGCGGTGACGCCCACGACATGGGTGACAGCGATGCGGCCTCAACCTTCTTCTATGTGGCGCGGGAGTGCGGGAAGCGCGGACTGGCCTTCCTGTTCGCTCGCGAGCATGTCGAGGCCGACCGGTTGGCGCCTTCGCTGAAAAAGCAGTTCGGCGGCGTCTTCATCACCAACGAGCGCTTCACGCTAGAGCAATCGCAGCAGGATCTCGACTCGGGGGCGGCCGACGCCATTGCGTTCGGCGTCCGCTTCATCGCCAACCCCGACCTTCCGGCACGATTGCAGACCGACGGTCCCTACAACGAACTCGACCGCTCAACGATGTATGCCCGGGGAGCGGAAGGCTACACCGACTATCCGGCGCTGGCCGGATAGGCGGCGGGGTGCGTCGCAGGTAGCCTTCCTCGTTCGGATTGAAGGGGTTGGTACGGAATGGTAGGGCTTTGGTCATGCTTGCCCAGCCGTTCCTGACGCGCGATGCGCTTGCGCGGGTTTTGCGCAGCTTGTTGGAAGCCGAGTGGCGTATGCTGCGCGGCAAAGCGGCGGCAGCCAAGGTCCAGACTGCCGCGGTAAACGACATGCTGCTGTCCAGTCCGGAAGCCTGGGGCTGCGATTCCCTTGATCTTCTGCGCTTGTGCGCGGCCGCGAACGAAATGTTCCACCTGCACAAGGCGGGCGTCGAGCAGGACCTCTTGTCGGCCCCGACCTTCGGTGCCTGGCTTGACGTCATCCAGCGCTCCTGGGGGTCGGGCGACGCCGAGGTGACGTTCTCGACGTCGGGTTCGACGGGCCCCGCCAAGCGCTGCACCCACATGCAAGCCTTTCTCGCCGTCGAGGTCGAGGCACTGGCCAACAGGTTCCGCGATCGCCGCCGCATCGTGGCGCTCGCACCGGCGCACCACATCTACGGGTTCCTGTTCACCGCCCTGATGCCGGACGCCCTCGACGTTCCCTGCATCGAGGCGGAACGCTTCAACATCGCGGCCCTGCGGGCGACCCTTCAACCGGGTGACCTCCTTGTGTCCTTTCCCGAGCGATGGGCCTATCTGGCGTGCAGCCTTCCGGATTGGCCGGAGCAGGTCGAAGGTGTCGTGTCCACCGCACCATGTCCGGCCGAAACGTTGGATCGCTTGGCCGAGCGTGGCCTGGCCCGCATGACGGAGGTCTACGGGTCGTCCGAAACGGCTGGGATCGCCTGGCGGGCCGCACCGGGTGCGTCCTACGATCTGATGCCGCATTGGCAGTTCCTGGAGCCCCAGGACGCCGAGGCCGCTTGCCTCGTCCACCGGGACGGGTCGCATCATAAGCTGATGGACCGCGTGACGCGCATCGGCGACCGTGGGTTCTCCCTCGGCGGACGCCGCGACGGAATGGTGCAGGTCGGCGGTATCAATGTGTCGCCGAGCGCCGTGGCTGGGCGCTTGTGCGAGCGCCCCGGGGTGCGATGGGCCGTTGTCCGGCTCATGCGTCCGGCAGAAGGCGACCGGCTCAAGGCGCTGATCGGTATCGGACCTGACTGCGACGCGAGCGCGACGCTCACGAAGCTCGAGGCCTGGGCGGCGCTCCATCTTGCAACAGCGGAACGCCCCACGGTCTTCACCTTGAGCGCACTCGAGGCGCAACCCGCCAAGACCTTCGACTGGTAAGACGATCGGGTCACGAGCCGTGGCCCGATCACGATCCGACGTATCCTGCGCCTCGACGCAAGCGGTAGCCTCGATACAGGCCGGTCGAGGCGATGTTGCTTGCTGGAACCGTTGTTTTCGAGTCTTGGGGCCTCAACCTCGTGTAGAAATGACGCAGCGATGGGCCAGCTGCGTTAAGACGTCTTGAGCAATGTGGTCGGCATCCTTGCAGGGCCAAGGCGCTACCGAGGCAAATCACTGTCTTCGCCGTGCCGAAACGGAACCCTCAAGCGCCTTTTTCCGAATCCTCGGAAGCGGCGTTGGTGAGCCTATCGGGGCTGAATGGCTTGATCTCGGAAACCTCCTTGCCGACGTTCGAGCACCGCAGCACGGATCTTGGAATCCGACCGGCCTCTGCCTGGTCGGATTTCAACCGGCTGCACGGTGCCAGCGGCGCATCCCGGCTCATCGCGGCATTCTGCGACGACCTCGATGAGGGGGTGATGCTGATCGACCAAGACGCCATGGTCGTTCTTTGTTCGGAGCGGGCCCGGCGGTTGCTCGATCTTCCCGCGGAGCGTTCCGTCGTGGGTTCAAGCCTGTGGCACCTGTTGGCGGGCTTCGGGCCAGACTGGCGCCGCGACCGGAGCCTTTCCGCCGCGCGCTGCATCGCGCTGCTGCGACATGGTGGATCCGTCGCGATCGGGATCCCGGGTGCTGTCGATGACGTGATCTGCCGGGTGCGGATCTTCCCGGGGATCGGCTGGGCCTTCCAGATCGCCGGACGCCCGGACAGCTGCATCCGTCGCGACGACGCCGTCAGGCGCGATCCCACGACCGGCCTTCCCGATCGCGCGACCTTCCTGCTTGCCTTGGAGCAGGCCTCAGGCGCGGCCGGGCATGCTGTCCTGTCCCTGACGATCGAGCGGTTCCGGGCCGTCAACGACACCCTCGGCCGTGCCCTCGGCGACGCGATCATGCGCGTCGTGGCGGCACGCTTGCGCACCACCCTGCGGTGCGGCGATGCCGTTTCGCGCCTCGATGGCAGCGGTTTCGCGATCTTGCAGCGGAACGTGGCGGAGGCGGCCGATGCCGAGCGGCTCGCGGCGCGGATTGTCGACCTCGTGGGGCGGCCGATCGTGCTCGACGGTCACCTCATCAGCATCTCGGCCAGCGTTGGTATTGCGCTCGCGACCGAGCCAGGGTGCGACCCGGTCCTGCTGCTCAAGCGGGCCGAACTCGCGCTCAGCGCCGCGAAACGGCATCCAGCCCGCAAGCTGCTTGTCTTCTCGCCCGGCATGGAACAGTCGGACCAAGCGCGACGAACGCTCGAGATCGACCTTCGCCGGGCGCTTGTGCTTGGTCAGTTCGAGCTCGAATACCAGCCCCAGATGGATCTCGACAGCGGCAGGCTCGTGGGCTGCGAGGCGCTGATCCGCTGGCGCCACCCGACGCGCGGCACGGTCGGCCCAAACGAATTCATCCCGCTCGCCGAGGAGCTCGGCCTCATCGTGCCGATCGGCGCATGGGTGTTGCGGGTGGCATGCCAGAACGCCGCCGGCTGGCCGGGAAACGTCGGGGTCGCGGTCAACCTTTCACCCGCACAATTCGACAGTCCGGGACTGGTCGATGCCGTGCAGGCGGCGCTTGCGGCGTCCTGCCTCGATCCCCGTCGCCTCGAGCTCGAGATCACCGAAGGTTTGTTGTTGCGGGAAAGCGCGTCGAGCTTCGCGACGCTCGATGCCCTGCGTAAGCTTGGCGTCAGCATCGCGATCGATGATTTCGGCACAGGCTACGCCTCGCTGAGCGTGTTGCGCGCCTTTCCGTTCGACCGCATCAAGATCGATCGCTCCTTCGTGTCCGGCAATGCGGCCGATGAAAAGTCGAAAGCGATCGTTCGCGCCATCGTGGAGCTCGGCTCGAGCCTCGGGATGAGCACGGTCGCGGAGGGGGTCGAAACGGCCGAACAGATGCAAAGCATCCGGGCGGGCGGCTGCACCATGATCCAGGGCTATCTGATCGGACGCCCCATGCCGGCCCATGCAGTGGCGGTGCTGTTGGCGGAAGGCGCGGACGGGCGTGCGGTCGCACCCGAACACGGCGAGGCATGAGGAATGAGCCACGTGTATCGATTGATCTACATGAGCCGGAGCGCCGCCGCGCAGCAGGACGCGCTCGCCGAAGAGGTGCGGGACATTCTGGCCGCGTCCCGCCGCAACAACCTGCGTGTCGGCATCACGGGGGCGCTCGTGGTCAATGCCCGCGCCTTTGTGCAAGTTCTTGAAGGGTCGCGTTCAGCGGTCGAGGAAACATTCGAGCGCATTCTTTGCGACACGCGGCATGAAGCGATCAGCGTCCTGCAATGCGAGACGGTGTCGGGCCGCATCTTCGCCGGGTGGGACATGGCCAGTGTCGAGCGGTCGGAGCGTGGGATCACGCTGCTGAAGACGCTTTCACCCGAAGCGGCGCGCAGCTTTAGTCCGACCGAGGGCGACCGGTTCTGCGCCACGCTTCTGGCCATGGTGCGCGCCGATAGCGGACCAGTGGCACCTCTACCGTCACGAGCGCGGGAGGATGGCGGCCAGCGTGCCGACGCTGAGCCTGATCGTGCAGATAAGGCCACCCTCGCGGCACCGCACCCCGTGACACGCGACACAGACGCGTTGGTGCTTCGGGGCCTGTTGGATGAAGAACGGGAGCGCACCACCGCCTTGCGCCGGGACCTCGACGACGCGCGTGTCGCGCTGGCGCAAGCCCAGGGCGCGCTCGAGGACGCCGGTCGGCACCGGGATATCTGGGCCGATCGCGGCAAGCAGCTCAGGACGAGCCTGGCCGAAACGCGCAACAGCCTCCGATCTGCGCAGCAGCAATCGGAAGGCGTCGAGAAGCGTCTGGGCGCCTGCGAGGCGGAACGGGACCGCCTGCGCGCCCATCGCGACATCTGGGCCGAGCGGACCCGGACCCTCGCCGCTACATTGTGCCGTGACCCAGCCACCAACGCCGACGAGGTAAGGCCGCCCGCCGCAATGGATGGTGTACGCCTAAGCGTCGTGCCGAACTGAGCCGGCGGCGATCCGAGACCAAGGGAGAGATCGAATGCTGTCCGAGAAGAGTTTCGATGGCGCCGCACAGGGAGCATCGTCGGGCTTCGCCGCGATTTCCATCCAACGCCTCGACGCCCTGCGGTCTGACGAGATGGACGCGTTGCCGTTCGGCGTCGTGGGCCTCGATGCGGCAGGGTTGGTCGAAGTGTATAACAGCACTGAATCGAAGTTGGCCGGCATCCCGCAATCCATCGTGATCGGCTGGGAGTACTTCGCCGAAACGGCGCAATGCATGAATAACTTCATGGTGGCACAGCGCTTCGAGGACGAGGCGGAGATCGACGACATCATCAACTATGTGCTCACGCTTCGCATGCGGCCGACCCCGGTCCGTCTCCGACTGCTCAAGTCGGCGTCGATCTCTCGCCGCTATCTGCTGATCGAACGCTGAGGGCGATGATGACCGAGGATGCTGACGCGCAACTCGCGAGCTTGATGCAGTTCCTTTATTCGTGTCCGATCGGCCTCATCGACTTCGACCCGAACGGCGAGATCGGCCTGATCAATCCCAAAGCCATGCAGATGATGCAGACGGTTGCGCCTGCCACCCTGTGCATGAACGTCTTCACGCTGTTCGAGCATTGCGGACCGGAACTCCGCAATCTGGCACAAACCTTCGCACCCAGACGCGGCACGGTCTGCGAGCAGAAGCGCATTTTCGTCCATGGCGGTCACGGCCCGGGCCAGAGCGACGCCACCGTGTTCGAATGCACGATGCTGAAACTCAGCGATGCACGCTACCTCGCCACCCTCACCGACGTATCCCGGCAGGTGGCGCAAGAGCTGCAGCTCAAGCAGGCGGAGGTCTGGTTCTCGTCGCTCGTCGAATGCGCCGACGACTTCGACGTGCTTTCGCTTGACGCGTCCGGCCGGGTCGATGGTGTGAGCGACGCCTATCTCGAGAAGACGGGGTTGCCCCGTGAAGGCGTGATCGGCAACTTCCCGGATTCGTTCCCGACCGAAGGCGCGGGCGAGTCGGGCGGCGGCATCGCCGGCATTCTCGACCAGGCGCGACGGGACGGCTGGCATCTCGATGAAAGCTGGCATCAAACGATGGGGAAGGATGGCCGATGGTGCCAACGCCTCGTCGTCGTCCGTCACGTCGGCGACATCGATGCCCTGCTCCCACCCGACGCTTCCACCGGCTATGTGCTTGTGTTGCGGCCCATGTCCGGACGCCGCTTCGACGTGGCGCGGCTCCGGCACATGCTGCAGAACGATTTCCTCACCGGCGCCTATAATCGGGCTTATTTCTACGAGGCAGCCGAGCGTGATCTCAAGCAGGCCACACGCCGCGACACCGCCCTCTCGCTCATCATGCTCGACATCGACCGCTTCAAAACCATCAACGACACCCATGGTCACGGTGTCGGCGACGAGGTGCTCAAGGCGATCGCCTCGATTTGTCAAGCAACGGTGCAGAAACAAGGAATATTTGCACGCCTTGGCGGCGAGGAATTCGGCGTCTTGATGATGGTTGACTTGGAAACCAGTTGCCACATGGCAGAGCGTATGCGGCAAGCAATCGCCGACACCGCCATCGCGACGGCCTCCGGCGCGATCCACGTCACAGCAAGCTTCGGGTGCTCGCAACTGACCGTCGCCATGCGCTCGCTGCATTCGCTCCTGAACGACGCAGACGCGGAGCTTTACAAGGCAAAACGGGAGGGACGCAATCGGGTCTCTTCTAAGCTGTCAACTTCGAACCAGCCTAATCTCCAGCCTGTTCAGTTGATGGATCGAAGCTGATTACGACTTCACGGCTATGGCAGGCAGTGTTCATTGAAAGCGCGAGCCGATGAATAGCCTGTCTTAGCACTAACGTTACTCTAGCCGCTCAGGTTTAAAGCAAAGCAAGGAGGTTGTACCGTGATGAATTGGAAAGATTCAATAAGGTGCTAAATCTGCTGCTATTTAACAACTTTATTACGGTCTCAAATTGGCGAAATCTCCAGACTACAATCTCGTTGAAGGAAGTTGTCCAGCGCCGTCATACACAGTATCACCCATTCCCGATCACATCGATTCACCTTCTGCGAACATAGCATTGGTCAGAAAGGCGATTTGTGTCCTGTTCTTGGCGTGAAGCTTTTTCATGATGTGACGAACATGAACCTTCACCGTGCTCTCGCACATATTCAGTTCATAGGCGATGACCTTGTTGGGCGTGCCTTTCCGCAGGGCCTTCGCGACAAGAACTTGGCGCGGCGAAAGCCCGTTGACGCTAGCATGGGTGGCAACCACCGGCGTTTGAGCAGACGCCGAGAGATGCTGCAGACTTGAAGCTGGAACGAAGATCCCGCCGGAGTTGACAAGGTGTATAACCTGTACCAGCACCTTAAGACTCAATGTTGGAACGACGTATCCTTCAGCACCGATCTCCAAAGCCCTAAGAACTTGACTATGATGCTCATGGCTTGCGCAAATGATGAAGCGTGGTGCGGGGTCGAGGCTTTTTATTCTGCTGATCCGCGCCAGATTGCCCTTGTCGGGTGACGTCAACTCGTCATCGGCGAGGAACAGAAGTAAAACACGATCATGCCTCCAGGCAGGGCACGTGAGCCACGCGTCAATCGACGTATGAAACGAAAAGCGGGCACAGGGCTCCGCGGCGGCCAGGGCTGCAGTGAGAACTTCGCCAAACAGCGATGACGGACCGATCAGTGCAACGCCAAGACTGCGCCGTTCAGCGATATCGAGCAACACTTGCGTTCCCTCGCCGGCTCTAATATTACCACCAAATGTTAGATCTGGAGCAATCGCAAACGCACTCATAATTTACTCCGTGCAATCGGTTTACTATCTCTTAAATATTGGCAGTCCCTAAAAACAGCGGAAATTTAGCATTGTTGTTGGGTCGTGACAACTCGTCGCTGCTGAATAAAGTCGCAGCTCTAGTCAATTGATTTGTTTTAGAGAATCAGAAATAAAATTGAAATCGTCATTGGAACTACGCCTTTTGTCGTATATGCGCTTCCTTCGATTGAATTCTGCGGCATGATCGTAGTGTCGCTGCGGAATGGAAATCTGCTGGATGGACGGCGCTAGCCGCCGATCGAAGTCGACAAAGAGGTCAGACGCTGAACCGATCTACATCGCGCTGTCGCGACTGAGCAGCGGCCATCCTCTTTCGCCAGCCTCTAGCCTTATAGGGATCGCTGGGACGAGAGTGTGATTAAGCCGATCCAGCCAAGGGATCGAAGCAGTCGCAGCACGCGCAGTCGACCCTGTGCGAAGTCATTGTTTTTTTGCTTCGAAATCAGAGCGCGGCCTTCATTGTCCTGCGCCGGCATCCTGACCGGGCCTTCTACTCGACTATTGTGCAAGAGCCCCAAGGTGATCTCGACGTGCCGATGATGCCGCGTCGCTTTATTCCACATGAGACGCCCCGCCGTCACTGGCGGATCGCCCGAATCCAGGCGGGCCCTCGTCGGGGAGCGACAGGATGACCTTCACCGTATCCCCGGGTTGGAGCTTGCCATCCTCTCCGACCTCGGAGGACTCCGATCCCGAGGGGGTGGGGCGCACGATCTCGTAGTGGACGGCCAGCCGGCTTTTGCGCGAGCGTGCCTCGGTCAGGCCCGGCGCTGAGGCGGACTCGGCCAAAAGCCTCCGGGTGGTGATTGCCTTGGCCGTCAATCCATCGATCTTCAGCTGCGTGTCGCGCAATTCGATCGACGCTTCCGTGGTCCGGTTGTTGGCGAGCTCAACAGAGGCAAGGTCAGCCTTACTCATCTCTTCCTGAACCCGCAGCTTGCTGGTTTGCATGCTCAAACGGTCACCCTGGATCTGAGCCACGGACCGTTCGAGCGCCAGTTGCCGTGGTGCGACCACCATGCCCTTCTCGACGAGGGACGACACGCCCGCGAGTTCCTTGTTGATCAGCTGCAGTTGCGTATCCACCGTGGTGAGTTGCGCATCGAGGCTTTCGCCTTCCTTGACCAGGAAGTTGCGAAGCATCTGCAAGGTTTGCGATTGCGTCACGAACGAGTGCTGCCGCGCCTTGAAGATCTGCGCTTCGACCTGGGACACGGCCGATGCAAGGGGCGGCGCCCCGTCGTGGCTCCGCTCGGGCGGCAGTTGAAACATCGCGTCGCCGGCGATCTCTGCCTGCAGCCGGGCGCGCCGGACCAGCAGCGCATCCCGGTCCTGGGCGACCTGCATGAGATCCCCTTCCGCCGAGATGATCTCACGCGTCATCTGGGACAGGCTGGCATCGGCCGGCCTCAACAGCCCGCCCGCGATCGAAAGGGCCTCGAGGACGGTCAGGCCTGGGCGGTAGGGATAGGGGCCCGGGCGCGACACGTCACCGTTGACGAAGAACGGGCGGTACTGGACGACGTCGATCGACGTGTCGGGCGGCGCGGCGAGATTCATACGACCGCGCAAGCGGTCGGCGATAAGGCGGGCCACCTCGTCGACCGACGAACCATTGACCGGCACATCGCCGGCCAGGGGGACCGACAAGATCCCCGCCGCGTTGACCGTGAATTCGTCGTTCAGAGCCTTCCATTCGAAAACCTCGTCCTGCGAGGCACGCCATTCGAAGACCTTGATGCGGACCTTATCCTCGGGCCCGAGCAGGTACTTCGGCAGCGCCGCCGGCTGCTGCGCGAAACCTGTCGAGGTCGGCAGCACCGCAAAAATGGCGGCCATGCAGCACCGGCGGAGACCGACACCGGCCGCTGCGGCCCGGCTGCGCCGATGCGTCTTAATGAAAGTCATGCGCCCAGGGCCCCCTTGGCGACAACGCAGGGACGATCCCCTTAGAGTTGTCGGATGTATTCCGGCTCGATGCGGCCTTTGGCGAGGTGGAAAAGGCCGATGGCATTGCCTTTGAGCCGGCCTCGACGGTCCACGTGGGCTTCCGACCACAGACTTCGGACGAGGTTGACGCAGATGTTCCGCAGCATCAGTCGCAAACCGAAGTCCGCCGGCATGCTGCCCTTCCGGATCAGGTAGGCCGGGTTGGCCACCTGCGAATAGCCGAACCGGATGCCGCTGACCCGGCCGGCCTTGAACCCGAGGTGGACGCCGAACAGGTCGGGCATCCTGATCACGCGACCGCGGGACCGTAGCCGGCTCGCGAAATCGACGTCCTCCTGCCAGCCATAAAGGGCCAGGCGCTCGTCGAACCGCGTGTCGGCGATCGACGCCGTGCGGATCGACATGTTGCACCCGTAGGCGCCGATCTCGTCGATCGCCAGCCCGCCAGGCGAGGCGCCCTCCTCAAGCACCCGCAAGGCCATCAGGCCTTCCTCAAAGGTCAATCCGACACCCTGGACGCCGTCGACCTCGGCATGGCCCATGATCACGGCGGCATCGTCATGGCGCTGGAACGCCGTGACGACGCGGTCCAGGTAGTTGTTCGCCGGAAGGAAGTCGTCGTCGAGAAACGTGACGACGTCGCTCCACGCAAGGACGTGGCCGAGGGCATGGTTGCGCTGCGCGCAAAGCCCCGAAGCACCGGTCACGACGTTGAGCGCGAAGGTTTGCGCCTCGTAATGTGGGACGTGGGACAGGTCGGGCGCCGAAACGATGACCATCTCGGGCGAACGTTGCTGTTCCTCGAGGTGGCTCAAGAGGCAACGGAGGATCTCGGGCCGTCCATAAGTCGCGATGACGACAACAACTCTCATCGATGCGGACCCATGCCTTGGCCCAAGACCAAGAAACGACTTTGGATCGGATGTGCGAGCAGCCGGGCTGCGCACTTCGGGTCCGACGCATGATCTTTATGCGGGCCGGCCTCCCCTTGTGTCTTTCTTCAGCCGTTCGTCGGTTGGCCTACGCCTATCGGAGTAAGCGTCGGCGCAAAGGCTCACCGCCCGCCACGTTCAGGGTCTGAGATGATGGGTCATCGACCCACCCTCCCCCCTTTGCTGCTGTTCAAGACGATGACGCCCCTTCTCGAAGCGCGCAGCGCGGTGCTGCCTTTCCGCCCCGTCGACATGACCGAAGCCTTGCAGGCCCGCAGCACGTCGATGGCGATCGTCCACGACTGGTGTCCGTCGTATCGTGGCGGCGAACGCGTTCTGGCCGAACTTTGTAAGCTGACCGACGCGCCCGACGTCTTCACGCTGTTCGATTTTCTGCCGTGCGACGTCAAAGAAGCGCATTTCGCTTCGGCAACATTCCACACTTCGATCGTCAACCGGCTCCCCTGGGTCGAACGCTATTACCGCGCCCTGTTCTTTCTTTGCCCCTTCCTGATCGAACAGTTCGACGTCACCGGGTACGATGTCGTGATGTCGTCTTCCGCCGCCTTTGCCCGTGGCGTGATCACCCGGCCGGATCAGCCGCACCTGTGCTACGTGCACAGCCCGATGCGTTACGCCTGGGACGAGCAGTTCTCTTATCTGGCACAGGGGCGGCTCGGGTTCGGCCCGAAAGGCCTGCTATACCGCGCGATGCTGCATCATCTGCGGACCTGGGACACGCGCACCGCCCACGGCCCGGACCTGCTCCTGGCCAACTCGCATTTCGTCAAGGCGCGGATCGAGAGGATTTATGGCCGCAAGGCCGAGGTCGTGGCGCCGCCCGTCTCGCTCGACGAACTGACGGTCGAAACCGAGAAGGACGATTATTACGTTTCGGCCTCGTTCCTCGCGCCCTACAAACGTATCGACCTCGTCGTGCAGGCCTTCAATTCCATGCCGTCGAAACGCCTGATCGTCGTCGGCGAAGGGCAGCAGGCCAACGCGTTACGGGCCATGGCGGGCCCCAACGTCGTTTTCACGGGCTATCTGCCTCGTCTGGCCTTTGTGGCCATGCTGGCGAAGGCGCGCGCGCTGGTTTTCGCGGGCTGCGAGGATTTCGGCATCACGCTGGCCGAGGCGCAAGGGTGCGGCACGCCCGTCATCGCCTTCGAGCGCGGCGGCGCGAACGACATCGTGCGCCCGCTCGGCCGCAGCCGGCGTCCGACGGGGATCCTGTTTCGCAGACAGACCGCGGAAGCGGTCTGTGAGGCGGTCAGGGATTTCGAGCGGGACGCGGGTGAGATCACGCCGGCCGCCTGTCGCGCCAACGCCGAGCGGTTCTCGACAACGATCTTCCGGCACGCCGTCAGCGAGGCGATGGGCCGGGCGATCGAGATGAAGAGCCGGCAATTGCATCTCGGACGGACATGGGATTGAGGCGCCGTTGAGCCCTGCCGCGCGGCGAGGGCGGCGGGTCGCTGCCAGACCCGTGATCCCCGCCATGCCGAAGATGTCACTTCCCTCCGGCTGCGATCATGCGCTGAACGGTGGCGAAGGCCGGCTTGGCCTCGCCCAGAGACCAGCCGCTGTCGCCGAGCTTGCGCAGATGCACGAGCCCCATGAACGCTTCGTCGCTCGTGCCCCAATACGCCTCGTCGCAAAGCTCGTACACATAGGCGGCCTCGATCGAGTAGACCGGTGCCAGCCGCCGGAGATCGGCCATCGTGGCCTCGAGGCTCGCGGCCTGCATCGTTTCGCCATCCTTGTTGCTGCCGGTCGGGTGGTTGAATTCGGTGACCCAGATCGGCTTGCCGAACCGGCTCAAGCGCTTGAAGGCCCATTCGGGATCGGCGCCATAAAGGTGCCAGACCGAGATATCCCAGGCGACCCCGGCCTCGTGCATGCGGTCGAAGATTCCGGTGTGGCCCCATCCGGCGGACCCCATGGCGCGACGCGCCCCGGGGTCGGCGAGGGAAACGCCGTCCGACAGGCCGCGCAGGACCGCCAAGACCTTGCGGACGCGCGGCCCGGCATAATCCAGTGCCTCGACGCCGCCCGCCGGACCCCAGGCGCATGGGTATTGGGTGCCGTCGTCCCGCATGTCGCACGGCTTCAGGATGGCGAAGTTTTCGGTCTCGTTGCCAAGCTCCCACACGGGGACCTCGCCCTTGAAGAGGTCGACGACGATCTTGGCGAACTGCCGGGACTGCGTGTAGAGCGCATCGTCGGACTGGACCTTCAGGTCGACCGGCGGGATCAGCACGGGGAGAATCGTCAAGCCGCGCGCCTTGGCGGCATCCACCAGGCTGCGCAGCCGGTCGAGTTGGGTGAACGCCGTGACATCGACCCTGTAGGACCGCAAGCCGGCCGACAGCAGCAGGTCGAGCTGCTGGTCGAGGCCGATTCCGGGGTAGGACGTCAGCGGATGGCCGTTGACGCCCCACAGCGGTTCGGCCGCCATACCGGCACTCGAAGTCGCCCAGAGCCCGATGGCCAGGAGTGCCGCCGCGAGGGGCCGCAGCCGTCCGACGGGACCGACGCCCAGGCGGGATCGGTCCGGTGGTGTCGTATCGGTCACGTTTCGCTCCACGCCGTTTCGCGCTCATCGGCTCGCCCGAGCGTGCCACGAGCGGCCCGCCGCCTTTGCGACGGCGAAGGGTCGAGGCGTGTCAGAACGAGGTAGCGCGCTCCTCCGTTCGGCCAGTCGTTTCGTCCCTTTTGCACCGTGGGGGCACCCTGCCGCTGTCGTGAAATGGGTCGGTCGGGGCGTCGTGCTCCGCCTTGTCAGCGACGATGCCGGCCATGCTCTCTCCAAACGCAGTCACGGTCGACGTTCTCTTTGAGGACATCGCGCGGCGCATGCCGGAAGCCATTGCCCTCAAAGGCGACGCCGGGAACGCGCTCAGCTACGCGGCGCTCGATCGTGAGGCCGACGGCTTCGCGCGCTTCCTTCACGCGCAGGACGTCGGTCATGGGGACGCCGTCGTGCTCCTCGCGGGCCGCTCGGTGGGCGCCATCGTGGCTCTCCTCGGCATCCTGAAGACCGGGGCCCTTTATGTGCCGCTTGATGTCGGGGAGCCACCCGCCCGCCGCGACCGCATGCTCAAGGACAGCGCGCCACAGCTTGTCCTCACGGCCGATGGGGTGGGGCTGGACGACATCCCGGGCCGGCGCGTGTTCCACCTCGAGCACGCCCTGACGCTATCGAGACAAACATCCGGCCCCCGCGTTTCGCGGTCGACCACCCCCGGCGACATCGCTTGCGTGATGTACACTTCGGGATCGACGGGGCAGCCGAAAGGCGTATTGGTGCCGCATCGCGCCGTGGCGCGCCTCGTCCAGGGGCAGTCCTACGCCCCGTTCGGCGCCGGCGAAACCTTTCTCCATCTGGCACCCCTGGCGTTTGACGCCAGCACCTTCGAGATATGGGGCGCCCTGCTGAACGGCGGCTCGGTCGCAGTCGTGGCCGAAGCGCATCCGTCTCTCGACACGGTCGTCGAAGCCATCGCCCAGCACGAGGCGACCGTGGCCTGGTTCACGGCCGGGCTCTTCTCGCTGCTGGTGGATCACCGGATCGAGGGTCTAAAACCCCTCAAGTGCATTCTCGCGGGCGGTGACGTGCTGTCCGCGCGCCATGTGGCGCGGGCCTATGCGGGCCTGCCCGATTGCGGGATCGTCAACGGCTACGGCCCGACCGAGAACACCACCTTCACCTGCTGCTACCCGATCCCGCGCGAGGGCTGGGGCACAGGCGCCGTTCCGATCGGGCTTCCGATCGCCGAAACGGGCGTGCACCTCCTCGACGAGGCACTGCAACCCGTCCGCCCGGGAGACCCCGGCCAGATCGCCTGCGCGGGCGCAGGACTCGCGGCCGGCTATCTCCACAGGGAGGATCTGACGGCCGAAACGTTCGTCATGATCGAAACCGGGCCCGGCTGCCGCGAACGCGTCTACCTCACGGGGGATCTCGGGCGGCAGCGATCCGACGGCGTCGTCGAATTCCTGGGCCGGATCGACACGCAAGTGAAAATCCGCGGCAAGCGCGTCGAACTCGGCGAGATCGAGAATGCCTTGCGAAGCGATCCCGCGGTGCTCGATGCCGTCGTGGTGGCCCGGGACGCGCCGCCGGACGGCAAGCGGCTGAGCGCCTATCTGGTGCTGGCCGGCCCGGCAGCGATCGATCCCAACCGGGGCAAGCGGGCCCTGGCGCGGCTGCGCGGCATGCTGCCCGACCACATGATCCCGATCGAGGCGGCCGTGCTGGACGCCTTGCCGCTGACCACGAACGGCAAGGTCGACCGTGCGCGCCTGCCGGCCATTGCGCCCATCGCGGCGCGCCCGTCCCGGGACGCCGCGGGATCGGCCTGGGTCGAAAACAAGGTCGCCGCACTCTGGGCGGAGACGCTGTGCGGCCCGGGCCAGGACACGCACTCGGACTCGCACCAGGACTTGGATCGAGACTTGGACCGCGACGCCAATTTCTTCGACCAGGGTGGCAGTTCGCTGACCTTGATGGCGCTGCATGCTGCGCTCCGGTCGGCCCTTTGCCCCAGGCTGTCGCTGATGGCGGTGTTCCAACACACGAGCGTCCGGGCCCTTGCGCGCCACATCGAGGCCCTCGACGGCGTGATGCCGCTGGGCGCCTCCGCCGACATCCCCGTGCCCGCCACCCTCGAAGGAGCCCTGCCCCGGTGACCCTATCGACAGCAGCCCGCGAAACCTCCTCCCGAGACCCGTCCTTCGAACCGATCGCCATCATCGGCATGGCGGGGCGCTTCCCCGGGGCCGGCACGGTCGAGGCGTTCTGGCGCAACATCGTCTCGGGTGCCGACACGATCAGCCGCTTCGCGCCCGACGAGCTCGAGGGCGCCTTCGAGGCCGATGTTCTCGCATCGCCGGCCTTCGTCCCGGCACGCCCGATCCTGGCCGATCCCGACCTGTTCGACGCGGCCTTCTTCGGCATGTATCCGCGCGAGGCCGCGCTGACGGATCCCCAGCATCGGATCTTCCTGGAGATTGCCTGGGAAGCGCTTGAGGCGGCGGGCTACGATCCCGCCGCTCCGGGGCCGACCATCGGGGTCATGGCCGGCTGCAGCCTCAACACCTACTTCCTCAACAACGTGTGCGCCGACCGACGCACCATCGAGGCATTCACCTCCACGTTCCAGCTCGGCGACTATCCGGTCCTCGTCGGCGCCGGCCAGGATTTCCTCTCGACGCGCGTGGCCTACAAGCTCGATCTACGCGGCCCGGCGATGACGCTCGGCACGGCCTGCTCGACCTCGCTGACGGCCGTGGTGCAGGCCTGCCAGGCGCTCCAGCTCCGACAAGCCGACATCATGCTGGCCGGCGGAGTTTCGATCACGTTTCCGCAAAAGCGCGGCTATCTGCACCAGCCGGGCGGCATGGCCTCGGCCGACGGCACCTGCCGCCCCTTCGACGCCAAGGCGAGTGGAACCGTGTTCGGCAGCGGCGCCGCCGCCGTGGTGCTGAAGCGGCTTAACGATGCGATTGCCGATCGCGACACGATCCATGCCGTGATCCGCGGGGCGAGCAGCAACAACGATGGCAGCCGCAAGGTCGGCTTCACGGCCCCCAGCATCGACGGACAGGTCGATGTCATCCGCGACGCGCAGGCCCGCGCCGGGATCGAGGCCCGCTCCGTCGGCTACGTCGAATGCCACGGCACCGCGACGCCGCTCGGCGACCCGATCGAAGTGGCGGCCCTGGTCCGGGCCTTCTCGGCCTCGACGGCGGATCGCGGCTTCTGCGCGCTGGGATCGGCCAAGGCCAACGTCGGCCATCTCGATGCGGCGGCCGGCGTCACCGGGCTGATCAAGGCCACGTTGGGCGTGCGAGACGGCGTGATCCCCCCGCTGGCGCATTTCGAGACGCCGAATCCCCTGCTCGAGCTGGAAGGCAGCGCCTTCGTGCTCGACGCGCACGGGCGCCCCTGGCTCGATGGCGACGGACCGCGGCGCGCCGGCGTGACAGCCCTGGGGGTGGGCGGAACCAACGTCCATGTGGTGATCGAACAGCCTCCGCCCGACACTCTCGGTCGGCAGGCGGATACGTCCGCAGCGGCCCCGCTCTGCGTGTTGCCCGTTTCGGCCCGCTCCCCGGCCGCCTTGGCGCGCAGCGTAGCGGCTCTTGCGCTCCATCTCGAGACGCATCCCGACCTCGACCTTGCCGATGTGGCGCATACGCTGCAGCGCGGCCGGCGCGCCTTCGCACACAGGACCGCCGTGATCGGCCGTCACTCGCAGGATGCGATCGCACGACTCAGCGATGCAAAGCGCCCGACAGGGGAAGCGGAAGGTCAGGCGCCACGCGTCGTCTTCATGGGCCCCGGTCAGGGAACGCAGCACGCCGGCATGGGGCGCGACCTTTACGGCGCGGAGCCGGTGTATCGCGCCATCATCGATGACGGCCTGGGCCTGTTGGAGACAGGGCTTGCCGGACAAATCCGCGACCTCCTGCATCTCGCCCCCTCGACCATACTGCCACCCGAGGCGCTGCATGCCACGGCCTTGGCGCAACCGGCCCTTTTCCTCACGCAATATGCGACGGCGCGGCTCTGGATGAACTGGGGGATCGTGCCCGACGCCTTCGTCGGGCACAGCATCGGCGAGCTCGTTTGCGCGGCGCTCAGCGGCGTTTGGACCTTTGGCGACGCGCTCAACTTCGTGGCCGAGCGGGGGCGCCTGATGCAGACCATGGCACCGGGCGGCATGATGGCGGTCCGTTGCGGCGAAGCTGAACTCGACGCGCTGCTGCCGGACGAGCTTTCGATCGCCGCCATCAACACGCCGCGGGGCTGCGTGGTGTCCGGCCCGCACGAGGCGCTGGACGCCTTCAGGCGCGCGCTCGATGCGAACCAGGTGGCGCACCGCCCCGTGCAGGCCTCGCACGCTTTCCACTCCGCCATGATGGATCCCGTCGTGCCGGCGCTGGAACGGTATCTCGCCGGCGTGTCCTTCGGCGCGCCGACGATCCCCTTCGTGTCCGGGCTCACGGGCGATTGGGCGGAGCCGGACCTCGTCTGCACGCCGGGCTACTGGGCCCGCCATTGCCGCTCGACCATCCGCTTTTCCGAGGCCCTCGCAACGGCAGTCGGCTCCGACAGGCCCGTCCTGATCGAGATGGGCGCCGGCCGCACCTTGAGCCGGTTCGCGGCCGGCATCGTGCCGAAGGCCGCCACGCGCGGACTGCTGCATTCGCTGCCCGACGGCCGCGAGAATGGTAACGGGTGCGACACCATCCGGGGTGCCGTGGCCAGCCTCTGGATGGCCGGCGGCACGCCGGATTGGGAAGCCATGGACACCGGGCGGCGTCGCCGCATTCCTTTGCCCACCTACCCGTTCGAACGCCAGACCCACTGGATCGAGGCGCCCCGCCCCCTCGACCGTGGTGTTCCCGTCTCCGCCGTGAACCCGGCGGCGCCCTTTCCCATCGTGCCGGAAGCGCCAAACATGACGGTAGCCAACCCGACCATCGAGCCAGCCACGCCGCCGATCGCGCCCCGAAGCGCGCGCGTCAAAGCGCAGCTCTTGAGCCTGCTGCAGGGTCTGTCCGGCGACACGCTGGACGACGACTCGCATGCGGCGAGCTTTCTCGATCTGGGATACGATTCGCTGTTCCTGGCGCAGGTCGCGACTGAGGTGAAAGCGACCTTCGGCGTCGCCGTGACGTTCCGACAATTGTTCGCGGAATTTTCCTCGGTGGACGCCCTCGCGGCCCATCTCGTCACCGCGATGCCGGCCGACCCGCCGCCCGTCCAGAGGACGGCGCCCGAGGCCGCCCGACCGGCACCGCCGGCCAACGACGGCGCGTCAGCTCCATCCGCCTTGCAAAGCCTGATGCGCGAGCAGCTCGCCGCCCTGCAGGGCCTGTTCGCCCAGCAGCTCGCCGCCATGGGCGCGGTTCCCGCCACCGAGCCCGCCTCTGGGCCGGTAGTGGCGGCCCCCGCCGAAGCCCGAGCCACGATGGCCGATGCGGGCCAGGACGACAAACCGAGCCGGCTGCAGGTTTACCAGGGCGCAAAAGCGGCCAGCGGCGCGATCACGCCTGCGCAGCGCGCCTACATCGACGATCTCACGCGGCGCTACAACGGCCGCACGGCAGGCTCGAAGCAGGCGACGCAGGCCAAACGCGCAGTGTTGGCCGATCCGCGGGCCGCTTCGGGTTTCCGGCAGGATTGGAAGGAGATGGTGTATCCTCTCCTGTGCGTGCATTCCAAGGGCGCGCGGATCACGGATATCGACGGCAACGATTACGTCGATCTCGTCAACGGTTATGGCCAGACGGCTTTCGGCCATTCGCCCGACTTCGTGACAGCCGCGGTCACCGAGCAATTGAACCGGGGCTTCGCCATCGGCCCGCAATCGCCGCTCGCCGGCGATGTCGCGGAGCGCATCCAGCGCCTCACCGGCAACGAGCGGGTCACGTTCTGCAACACGGGGTCGGAAGCCGTGATGGCGGCCATGCGGGTCGCCCGGACCGTGACGGGCCGCAGCACCGTCGTGATGTTCGAGGGCGCCTATCACGGCCAGTTCGACGAGGTGCTGGTCAAGGCCGCGCCTCGCAATGCCGTCGCCGGGGCGTCGCCTGCGGCGGCCGGCATCCCGGCCGCCGCGGTGGCCAACATGGTCGTACTCCCTTACGGCACGGACGAAAGCCTGGCGTGGATACGGGATCATGCCTCGTCCCTGGCGGCGGTTATCGTCGAAGCGGTGCAGAGTCGGCATCCCGCTTTCCAGCCGAAGGCTTTCCTGGCCGAGCTCCGCCGCATCACCGAAGGGTCCGGCACGGCTTTCGTGTTCGACGAGGTTGTGACGGGCTTCCGCGTCCATCCAGGCGGGATGCAGGCTGTCCTTGGCATCCGGGCCGACCTCGCCACCTACGGCAAGGTGATCGGCGGCGGTATGCCGATCGGCATCCTGGCCGGCAAGGCCCACTTCATGGACGCGCTCGACGGTGGCAGCTGGCGCTTTGGCGACGACACCTGCCCAGAGGTGGCGCCCACCTTCTTCGCCGGTACCTTCGTGCGCCATCCCCTCGCGCTCGCGGCCACACAGGCCGTACTCAAACACCTCGAGGCGGGCGGGCCGGCGCTTCAGGATGCGCTCGCGACGCGAACCGCGGGGCTCGTCGCAGCGCTCAACGCCGATCTGGCGCGGCGCGGCGTCAAGACCCGGGTGGAAACCTTCAGCAGCTGGTTCTACTTCAACCCGGGCACCGAGGACCGCCTCGCCAGCCTGTTCTTCCACGAAGCCCGCTCGCGCGGGCTGCACATCCAGGAAGGCTTCCCATGCTTCCTGACCACGGCCCACACGGATGCGGATCTCGACCATATCGGCTCCGTTTTCGCCGCAAGCCTCGACGCCCTGGCGGGCGCAGGCATCCTGGTTGGCGACAAGGACAAGGATGAGGGCGGAACCAGCACGGCCGCGCCGCTGCCCGACAGCGTTCCCTGGACCGAACCGCAGAAGGAGGTCTGGCTTGCGGCCCAGCTCAGCGACGCGGCGTCATGCGCCTTCAACGAATCCGTAAGCCTGACGTTCGCGGGCGACCTCGACGAGGCGGCGCTCGCGGTCAGCCTCGGCCTCCTGGTGGCGCGACACGACGCGCTGCGCGCCACCTTCGACGCGGCGACCGAAACCATGCGGGTCGCGCCCGATGCGACGATCGCCCTGCGCCCTGTGGATGGGCAGACCGGGAGCGGATTGCAGGATGTCCTGACTGAGGAAGCCGCCACACCCTTCGACCTCGAGGGCGGCCCCATGCTGCGCGCGGTTCTCGTCAGGGTGGCGCCCGAGACGCACGTGCTGGTTCTCACGGCGCATCACATCATCTGCGACGGCTGGTCGATCAATATTCTCGTCGGTGAGCTCGCCGAAGGCTACAAGGCGCATGTCGAGGGCCGTTCGGCCTCGCTGCCGGCGGCCCCGCAGTTCCGACGCCACGCCCTCGATCACCACGCCGCGGCCGTCCTGTCACCCGACACGGAGCGGTTCTGGCGCGACGCTTACGCGACGCTGCCGCCGCCGCTCGACCTTCCTGCCGACCACGCCCGGCCAGTCACCAAGTCATTCCGTGGCGCCACCCATCGCGACGCCGTCGACGCCGAACTCTACCGGGGCGTGAAGGCGGCCGGGGCGCGGCAGGGCTGCACTTTGTTCGTCACCCTGCTGGCGGCCCTGCAGGTGCTGTTGTCCCGTTTGTCGGGCGAAGACGATGTCGTCATCGCGGTTCCGACCGCAGGACAAAGCGCCACTGGGGCCGAGGGCCTCGTCGGTCATTGCGTTAATCTGCTGCCGCTCCGCATGCGGATTGCGCGAAACGAGTCGCTGGCGAACCAATTGGGCAGGACGCGCGATGCCCTCCTTGATGCCTTCGAGCATCAGAACATCACCTTCGGCACGCTTGTGCAGCTGCTCGACGTGCCACGAACGCCGAACCGCCTGCCGCTGACGCAGATCCAGTTTAATCTCGAGAAGCTCGCTTCCGGGCCGGTTCTGCCGGGCGTCACCATAACGGCAACGCCGAACGGCAAGGCCTTCAGTAACTTCGATGTGTTCATCAACTTCATCGAGGGGCCAGAAGGGCTGCGGATCGACTGCGACTACAGCACCGACTTGTTCGAGGCCGCGACGATCGCGGGCTGGATGCGCGCGCTGCGCGCCCTCCTGCAGGGGCTCGTCGAAGACGCCCAGCAGCCGATCTGGCAGGCGCCGCTGCTGTCGCCGGCGGAACGGCACTGGATGAGCGTCGAACTCAACGCGACCGAGACGGCCGACTTCGACGATCGCCCGGTGCACGTCCTGGTGGCCGCACAAGCCGCACGGACCCCGGACGCCGTCGCGCTCGTCTGGCGGGACAAGCCGATGACCTATGCCGACCTCGAAGCCTCCTCCAATCGGCTCGCCCGAGCCATCCGAGAGCAGGTCGGGGCGCCCCCTTCCCGCATCGCGGTCGCCACCGCTCGGTCGCCCGCGATGGTCGTGGCCATTCTCGCGATCCTGAAGGCGGGTCACGCTTATGTGCCGATCGACGGTCAGCAACCCGCCGCCCGGCAGCGCATGATCCTCGACGACGCCGCCGTCGCGGCGATCCTCTGCGACACCCCCGAAGTTTCGGCGCTGTTCCCCGACCTGACCTGCCTCGACATCGCGCAGGACAAGTTTCGGATCGACGCCATGCCCCAGGACGCGCTGGCGCCAGCCGCCGGGCCGGACGGCGACGATCTGGCCTATGTCATCTTCACGTCCGGCTCGACCGGCCGACCAAAGGGCGTCGCCATCGCGCACCGGTCGCTGACGAACCTGCTCTGGTCGATGGCGCGCCGGCCCGGCATGACGGCGCAGGACACGCTGCTGGCCGTGACCACGATCGGGTTCGACATCGCCGGCGCGGAGCTGCTGCTGCCGCTCGTGGTCGGCGGCCGGGTGGTGATCGCCGACCGCTCCGAAGTCACCGACGGTTTCGCTCTCGTCAAGCGCATCGCTGATGCGGGCGCGACGGTGGTGCAGGCGACGCCCTCACTTTGGCGCATCCTGCTCGAGGCGGGCTTTGCATCTTGGCCCGGGCTCACCATGATTGCCGGCGGAGAGGCGCTACCCCTCGATCTGGCGCGGCAGCTCCTTGCAGGCGGCGGAACCCTTTGGAACGCCTATGGGCCGACCGAGACGACCATCTGGTCGAGCCTGGGCCAGGTCCACGGCGAGGACGACCCGATCACCATCGGATCCCCCATCCTGAACACGACCTTCCACATCCTCGACGACCGATTGCAGCTTTGCCCCATCGGCGTCGAGGGCGAGCTCTTCATCGGGGGGGCCGGACTGGCCCAGGGGTATTTCAGGCGCGACGACCTGACCATGGCGGCCTTTCGCGAAATCGCGGTGCCGGACCTTGGCTCGCCACGCCTGTACCGGACGGGTGACCGGGTCAGGCGCCTTGCGGACGGAACCATCCAGCACCTCGGTCGCCACGATGGCCAGGTGAAGCTGCGCGGCTTTCGCATCGAGCTCGAGGAGATCGAAAGTGTGCTGCGCCGCTGCCCGGGCGTCGAGGCCGCTGCGGTGGCGTTGCGGACACCGCCCGGCGGAGAGCCGCGGCTGGTCGGCTATGCGGTGACGAAGGACGACGGCATCGCCGCCTGCGCGAGTGACGCGGCGAGGCACCTGCCGGACTATATGGTCCCGAAAGCCTGGATGCGCCTCGACGCGCTACCGCTGACGCCGAACGGCAAGCTCGACCGGCGCGCACTGCCGGATCCGCCTCCGATCGAGATTGCGGCGCAGCGCGCGATGCCCGTCGCGTCGCCGAAGACGCCCCTGCAGGCCGATCTCGTCCGTATCATTGCCGACGTCCTGCACGTCGAGGAGGTCGGGATCGAAGACAACATCTTCGCGCTCGGTGCCGATTCATTGAAGATCTTCCGCATCGCATCCCGTTTGCGCACGGAGAAGATCCCCCTCGATGCCCGTGACCTGATGCAACGGCCCACTGTGGCGTCGCTGAGCGAGGCCATGCCGCCGATGGGTCAGGTCATCGCCATGGACGTGGCCCGTGCCCCGGCGCTTCGCTCCTTCCGTCGCGCCCCCGTGCCGGTCGGAGACGCTGAATGAGCGCCGAAACTTCGGCACTGCTGGCCGAGGCCGCTCCCCTCGCCCCGAACCTGCCCCTCCGTTTTCCCTTGTCGTCGGCGCAGGAGCGATGCTGGTTCATCAACGCGCTCGATCCTGGCACCACGGTGCTCAACATTGCGCTGCGCTGGGAGATCCGGGGCCCCATCGACAGGGAAACGGTTGCGGATGCCTTTGCCACCATCGTGGAGCGCCACGAGGTGCTGCGCACCCGGATCGTCGAAAGCGACGGCGCGCCGATGCAGCAGGTCGAGCCGCCGTATCGGCCGGCGGTCGCCGACATCGACCTGTCGGCGCTTCCGGAACGCCGGCGCGACGAGGAGGCCCTGCGGCTCGGGCGCGAAGAAGCTCATAAGCCCTTCGATCCGGCACGATTGCCGTTGATCCGGGTCACGCTGCTGCGCATGGGGCCCGATCGGGCGCAGCTGCTGCTGACGCTCCACCAGTTGGTGTTCGACGGATGGTCGATCCGGCTGATCAGCCGCGAGTTCGGGCTTGCAGCGCAGGGCCCGGGCGCCAGGGTAGGCCTGCCCGATCTTCCACTGCAATACGGCGATTATGCCGCCTGGCAGGCCGCCTATTTTGCCAGCCAGCACTTCGATCGCGAGATCGGCTTCTGGACCTCCCGCTTGCGCGGGGCGCGCTATTTCGAAGTGCCGGGCGATCGGCCCCGCAAAACGCGACCGACCGCGAATGGCGAGATCATCGCGACGGTGCTGCCCGAAGCGCTCGCGGCCGCGATGATGCAGCGGACGCGGGACAAGGGTGTGACGCCCTTCAGCTTCGGCTGCGCCGTGATCGCCGCGACACTGCACCGCCGCACGGGATCAGAGGATATCGCGATTGCAACCCAGGTGGGCGGGCGCGAGGACCCGGACCTGGAACCGCTGATCGGCGTCTTCATCAACAATCTGGTGCTTCGGTTCGACCTGTCCGGCCAGCCGACCTTCGACACGGTGCTGACGCGCGCGAACCAGACCGTGCAGGACGCGCTCCTGCATCAGGCCATGCCGTTCCACAAGCTGGTCGAGATCCTGAAGCCAGCCCGCGATCCAAGCCGGATGCCGCTGATTTCCGTCAATTTTACGGTTCTGCAAGACGTGATGGAGAACGCGCGTTACGGCGCGATCGAGATCGTCGGCCAGCCGTCGCTTTCGGCCGGTTCGCTGTATGACCTCAACTTCTTCCTGGTGCACTGGTCGACCGGCTGGCGCATGGCCCTCGAATACAACACGGACCTGTTCGACAAAGCGACGGGCGATGCCCTCCTGGCTCTGTGGCGGCAAACCTTCGAAGAGGCGCTGGCAACGGACGGGTTCATGGTGCGGGGGCCCGCCATCCTCCCGGTGCAACCACCGACGCACCCGGCTTTCGCCGAGATGGACGCGGAGCGCGTCCTGATGGCCCATGAGGACGTGGCCGAAGCCGTCCTCGTTATGGTCGGGGGGACGCCGGCCCGGCATGCCTTCGTGACCCTGCGCCCCGACTACGAGGGGTCGATCGCGTCGGCGTCGGCCGGGTTGATGGCCTATCTCGAGCGGACCATGCCGGCCGCCGATGGCCCGCAAAGCCTCGAGGTCCGCATCGCGCTACCACGCCTCGCGAACGGCGCCATCGACGTGTCGGCCCTGGCGGCCACTCTCGATCCGCCTCCGCCTGCGGCCGAGTCATCGAACCGGCCCAGCGCGCCGGACGACGCCACGCTCCAAACCCTGCTCGGCCTTTGGCAGGAGCTTCTTGGCTCGACAAGACTGACGCTCGATTCCGATTTCTTCGAGCACGGAGGTCACTCCCTCCTATCGCTGCGCCTGTTGGCACGCGTCGAACACGTATTCGGGCGAAAGATGCCGGTGTCGACGCTGTTCGCGGCCCCGACGGTGCGGTCCTTCGCGCAGGCCCTCACCGGTCTCAAAGCGCCGGCGGCCGATTGGAGCCTCGTTCCCATTCAGGCGGGCGGGACGCAAACGCCGCTCCTCGTCATCAACAACACCGTCGCCTACTACAATCTGGCCCGCAAACTCGGACCCGACCGGCCCGTCAAGGCCATCCAGATCTTCGATCCCATAGCGCCACGCGCGCTCGGGCCGCGCGACTTCCGCGACATCGTCCAGGACTACGTCGGCTTGATCCGCCAAGCGCAACCCCAAGGTCCTTATGTGCTGATGGGCTTATGCGTGGCCGGGGTGATCGCCTACGAGGCCGCGCAGCAGCTCCGCGACGCGGGAGAAGACGTGCCGCTCGTCATCATGGCGGATAGCTGGCGCCCGGGCTACCTGGCCGAGCTGTCGCGCGTTCGCGGCGCCTTGTTCCGGCTGGCCTACCGGTCACACATCGCCAAACATCATTGGCGCCAGATGCGGCGCGGCGCCACGACCTTGGCGGCCGTACTGCACTCCTATCCCTCGATCCGTCGTAGCGGCTTGCTCACCCTCGCGTCGAAGCTTCGATTGATGTCGCGTGGGCCGCTTGGCCGTGAAGACTGGAGCAACCGCTGGTTTCTGCCGCACCTCGAAGCCGCGCGCGACCACTACAGGCCCGGGGGAACACCGGGTCGTGTCGTGCTTCTGCGGAGCGACGAAGTGGTGACGTCCTTCGTGGGCACACGGATGGGATGGGACCCCGGCATGGTCGAGGCGCTTACGACGCAGCGGGTTCCCGGATGGCACGTCGACATGTTCCAGAACGAAGGCGCCCTGCGGATCAGGGACACGCTCCTTCCCCTGCTCGAAGCGGTCGATCGCGCGGCCGGCTCGCCTTCGCCCGACCGATGACGGAACCCAAGCAACGGGCCACAACCCAGACCTTTGGCGAGGCTCGGCCGCCCGAAACCAATTGGATGCAGAAAGGCAGGCCCGGCCTGAAGCGCCGGGCGATACCGCCGGACACCCAGGCGGCCGAGAACCACCCAGGCGGTTCCGATCGCGACGAGGCCGGTGGTGCGTTCCGAGCGAACCAGAATGCTTCGGCCGAACCGATCCGCTGCCGCTCCTGAGCGTCGCAATGTTAGTCAGGCGGAAACAGTTTTAGTCGAGGCAATGCCCGCCGCGCCGGCCGTCACACCGCAGCGTGCCACACTTCGCCGAACATCTTGGCGCGCCGTGGCGGCCTCGCATAAGGAATCTCGAAGTCTCGATAAGGGATGCGCCATCGCCCGCGAAGCGTGTAGCCGAGCCGCGACATGGCCGCGTCGTGCTCGTTCCGATCGAAGATCCGGTAGGCGACCTTGACGCGATCGAAGTTTTCCAAGGTGACGAAGGCACCGTCGCGGCTGAACGGCACCTTGTTGAGGATGATCCGCGACGGTCGGCCGGCACAGCGAGCGATGATGTCGGCGAGCGGAAACGGACAAAACTGCAGGACACCCGAACACAGGAGCAGGTCTGCTTCTGCGACCTGCGCCACGTCATCGAAGAAGGACAAGTGGGGGAGATCCTCCGCGGCGGCGCGCCGCCGCCCTTCCCGGATCATCGGCGGCAGGTCGACCACGCACCAGCGGAACCCGTCGGGCAAATCGAGCAAGGGCCGGTAGGCACGGTATTTGACCCCGATGTGGCCGCCGAAATCGATAACGGAGCGCACAGACCCATCCGCGATGCCGCGCGACAGGTAGTAGAGCACCGGCCAATCGAAGGGCAGCACCTGCATGAACTGGTCCGCGTGGAAATCCAAGAGGGTCTCGTCTTCATAGGACGAAGCCCGTCCCGCCGGAACGCTGGCCAGGGCCTCCTCGAACGAGCCGAACTGGCCCCAGAAGGTGCCGAACTGCCCGTGTAGGAACCGGTTGCGGTAGCGCCGCCGGCGCAGGTGGAACACCCCCGGCAGGCTTCTGACACCATCGAGCGACATCATGCGCCTTTATAGGCTGCCGCCGCCCAAAGCCGCCGTAACCTTATGGCGGTTGCCCTCTCCCTTCGAGCGAGCCGCCTCGCCTTAAGGACCATGAGCCTTCCGCGCCGCTTCGCCCCACCCTAGGCCGAAAGCGGTCGTGAACCGCAGGGCGGGGGCGGCCAAGCTCCCCCGTTCGAGAGATCCGGAGGATTAGCCATGAACGCTCCCCTTTCGAGCCCAACGGCGGGCTCGAGCCTTTTCGATGCGGCCGATCGCGAGACCTTTGCGGCCTGCTTCAACAAGACCTCGTTCCTGCTCAAGCATTCGCTTCCCGACACGGGGCTGTTCACGCTTCCGCGTATCGCCGAACTCGCAAATGCCATGCTGGCGAGCGGGCGCAAGGACACCGTCTCCGCCCTGCATTTCAAGGATGCGCGCCTCGACTCGAAGTTCACGTCCCTGGCGGAAGAGCGTCAGCTGACCGACATCGTCGAACGTCTGTCGAACAGCGGCTCATGGATCAAGCTGACGCGCGTGCAGGATTTCGACACGTCCTGCGCTGCCGTTCTGAACGCGATGATCGATGACATCGAATCCCTGTCCGGGGTGCGGATCAGGCAGGACCTGACCTGGGCCACGATGACGCTGTTCCTCGCCTCGCCGGGCATCTCCACGCCCTATCACATCGACCACGAGTCGAACTTCCTGTTCCAGGTCCAAGGAAGCAAGGAGGTCTGCCTTTTCAGCCAGGACGACCGCGAGCTCCTGCCCGACCGGGAAATCGAACGGTTCTACAACGGCAATGCGGAAGCTGCCCGCTACCGGAGCGAGCTTCAGCATCGGGGAACGGTGTTCCACCTCGGGCCGGGGCTCGCGGTGCATCACCCTCCCCTCGCGCCGCATTGGGTAAAAAACGGTCAGGACATCTCGGTCAGCGTGAGCGTCGGCTTCTGCTTGAAGCCGCTCGAACGGCGGGCGCGGGTCTACCAAGCCAATTTCGTTTTACGCCAGCTGGGCCTGCGGCCCCGCGGCCCTGGCCTTTCCCGAACCGGGGATCGGGTGAAGACGGGCGTGATGTCGATACTCGAGAAGCGACGACCGGAAACCTATCAGGACGTAGTGTTCGCGCCGATGAGCCGCCTCAAGGCGCCGTTCCGACTTGTGCGGGGTTAGACCGACGCGACGGGTAACGCCCGCGCGGGCGGCTGTTCTCCTTGGCTGCTGCGCCGCCCTCATGCTGGCCGGGGGAACCGGGGCGACGAATGTCTGCGGGCGGGCCTGGGCCGCCACCCAGCGTTACCTCGGCAGCGCCTCGCTGGCGGGACCCACGGGCCCGAGCGCGATCGGCGTCCACAGCGCCGTTCTCGCGCTGTCTCGCGGTTCTCGCTATCCCGTGCCGATCGCCGTCAGCCTCTACCTTCCCCTGCAAGACCCGCCGCGCTCCGGGGCATCGTCGGATTGCGTCGCATGGCTGGCCCGCAACCCGCCCCCGCACCGCTGGGCCAAGCTGCCGGTCATCTTGTTCGCGCCCGGCAACGGCGGCGGTCGCGACGATGCGGCAAGCAGCCTCGCCAATCTGGCGAGCCACGGTTTTCTAGTGATCGCGATCGACGACGTGTCGCGAGACAAGGGACTGTTCGCGCGCTTCGGCGCCACGATCCCGGCCCTCGGCCTTGGCCTGTCGACCGCCGAGGACTACGCGGCCACGCTACGCGAGGGGGCCGCCAAGGTCCGCCAGCAGGCCGATAAGGCGCTCGCAGCCCTTGACCGCGTCATGGCCTGCGCGGCCCAGGTGCCGGCCTGGGCCGAACGGGTGGATGATCGCAGAAGCGGGTTCCTGGGTTTCTCGCTCGGCGGCGCCACCGCGGCAGAAGCGGGAATCATGGACGGACGCATTCAGGCGGTGCTCAACCTCGATGGATGGATCTTCGGCCAGGCGCTGAGCGGCGGGCTCGACAAGCCCTACGCGCTTGTTCTGAGCGACGATGCCGCGCCCAGCGACGACCAACGCCGTTCGACTGCGGTCGCGGATCGCAACTACGTGGAGCTGACCGATCGGCTGATCCGCGATGCCTTTCGGCTGTCCGGCCGATACGGCGGATGCGTGACGAGGATCGTCAAGGCCAAACACGAAGGCTTCACGGATGAGATCTTCGAGCGGCGCTTCGCCCGGTCGTGGCTGTCGCTCGATCCCGACCGGATGAAAGCCATCCACGACGACATGGAGGTGGCGTTCTTCGAGCGCCTCCGGGCGGCAGCCGACCCGTTCTGGTGCAAAGCGCTGCTGGCGCGTTGGCCGGAGTTGCAGGCCATCGACCCTGTCGCGCTACGCTGAGGCTCCATGCCGGTCCGGGTATGGATTCGGCATGAAAGCATCCCGAGCTGCGGCACTCTCGGTCAGGGGACTTCACCGCCTGTCCAAGACCTTCGCGCAGCCTACGCCCTTCGATGGCACCGGCTCCCCCATAAGGCGGTTTAGCTCGACCAATGCGTACCGCGATGACGAATCGGTCGTGGAGGTCCCAGGCGCACTCTCGTGCTTCAACCTTGATGGGCTCGATCCGTTCACGCTGACGACTTTCGGCCGATGTTCGAGCGCTTGGGACCGACGATACGCAGGCATCGGTCCAGCAACCGTGAGGTGGACATCAAGTCATGCGCATCGTTCTCCTTGCAGCGGCCTTGTGCGCAGCCTGGTTTTATTTTCTCGATACCAGCAGCCGCTTCGGCGCACGCTTGGCCGGCACGGTCGAGACTACCGCATCCGATCTTTGGAACGCGCTGCCACGGCCAGGTAAGCAAACCGAGTTGGCGCTGCAGAATGAGCGTCGGCGTGCCGCTAACCTGGAGGCCGAACTGCTGCAGCTTCGCGAGACGCTTTCGCGCGCCGAAGCGGACGCGACCAGCCGCGAGAAGGCGTCGCAAGTCGCGCAAGCGGCCTTGGAGCGCCACGAGGAAGGAGAGGTGGCCGCGACCGCGCGTGCTGAGGCGCTCGGCAAAGACCTGTTCGCCGCGCAGCAGGAGGCGACGGACCGATCGGAGACAGCGCGTAGACAGATCGGCGAGCTCGACGTTCGGATCGCTGCGTTGAGCCGCGACAACGCCCTGCTGCACGAAGACCTCGAGGGTGCCGCGGCCCGGAGTGCGGTCGACGACAAGGCACGAGCGTCGCTCGAGGGCGAGCTTCAAGCCGCGATCCGCGGGTCGCGCCAGCATGAGGCACAGGCCCGGGGTCTCGCATCGGATCTGAGCCACCTGCGCGACGCGTCCGCCGCCGAGATCGCCGATCTTCGTGGACGGCTGGACGATGGGCAGGTGAAGACAGCTGCGGCCTCCACCCCGGCCGGTTCGCCTCTGGACATGCCGGTGCCGGACGCAGGCCGACAGGACGGCGCGGCCGACCTCGCGAGCCGCGGCGCCGCGCCAATCGTCCCCGACCCCATTCCGGAGATGGCCCGCGAGACGCTGGTCGAGGGGCTCCGAACACGGGTGATCGTGCGGTTTTCGGCCGACAAGCCATCGGCCAAGGCGCGCGCCGTCAAGCTTTGCTCGGTGCTTCAGGCGCAAGGCATGCTGATCGAGCAACTGATCGGCGCGCCCTCGGCGCTGCCGGCCGACGGTCTTGCGTATTTCTACACAAACGATGAGAGCCGCGCCGCCACCATCGCGACGCTGTTCCCCGAGTTCCGGTCCACCATGCGACACCGATCGCTGGAGGACAGGATCCCGCGTCCCGGCCTGATCGAGATCGAGGTCGCGACCTGAGGTGTTCCGCAAAGGGAGGATGAACTATGTTGAAGCAAAGCTTAGCGCCCCTCGTCATCGCCGGTTGTCTCGTATCGCCGGCCCATGCCCAGGATGCTCCCTCACCGGCCCCGACCGCGGCCTCGTCTGCGGCGCCAGCCCCCCTGGTGATCCTGTTCGATACGGCCAGCAACAAGGTCCAGGCCAACAGCCTTGCGGTACTCGACAAGGCGTCGCGTGCCTATAGCGAGGGAAAGCCCATCGTGATGATCATCACGGCGTCGTCCGATCGCGTGGGCAACGCGGCGCTCAACCTGCGCCTGTCCCAGCAGCGCGCCACCGCGGTCCTCAACGGCCTCCTCGAGCGCGGCATCCCGGCGGATCGGTTCCAGCTCCTGGCAAAGGGTCAAACGGAACTGCCCATCCCCACCCAGCCAGGGGTATCCGAGGCGCGAAACAGGGCCGTTGAGATCACCTGGCGGTAAAGCGCACCCATGAGAACCGGCGCCGTGCTCATGGCCCTCCTGGGCTCGCTCGTCTCCACGGGGGATGGGCGAGCCGAGGATGCGCAACAATCCTTCGACACCGCCGTCAAGACCGAGCTCTACGGCGGCAGGGCGGCCTCGATGGCGGCCTTCGCGCTCTACCTGCGCGCCGCGCGGGGCGGCCTGCCCGAGGCCCAATTCAACGCCGGCATCTTCCTGGACAGCGGGCGCGGCGGCATTCACGACCTGTCGCTCGCCGCATCCTGGTATGCGCGCGCGGCGGCTCACGGCCACAGCCGCGCGGCCTTCAACTTGGGGCAGCTCTACGAGGCCGGCGACGGTGTGCCCCGCAACGCCGACCTCGCGCGATCCTGGTTCACGGCATCCGCGCTTCCCGCGGCCCTCGCTCGGGCCAAGCGGATGACCTTTGTGCGCTCTCCCCCGTCGTTGACGTCGGCAGAGCTCGTGGCGCCGAAGGCAGGTGAGGCGGTGGTCAGCGATACCGGTTTCACGGAATTCGTCTGGGTATCCGAGCAGCAGCCCGGGCCGGCTCAGTTCCTCCTCGAGGTCTGCGCGATCCGAGACGGCAAGGCGAAGCAGATTTTTTCCGGAACAACAAATGTGTCCAGCCTCGCTGTGTTGCTGCCCAGGGGCGAGCCGCGGCTTGCGTGGCGCATCATCTCGATCGTTCCCGCCTCCGGGAGCTACGCTGTCGCCAAGTGGATATACTTCAGCAGCGGCGACCAGCCGTCCCTGGCGCTGCAAGGATCCGCCGCCGAGCCTTCAGGGCTGAGCACGCGATGAGTGTAATCCAGGCCATCGTGGCGGCCGGCCCCAGCCGGTTCCCGCCCGACCCTGGTGCGTGAATCAATGTACCTGAGCAGGACCGGAGGCCGAGGCCGTCCCGAGGCGGCGAACATCGGCCTCGACCATCATGGTGCAGAGCGCCTCGAGCCTGGTTTCGGCGCGCCAGCCCAATCGATCCTGGGCTTTGGTGCTGTCGCCCACGAGAAGGTCGACCTCGGCGGGCCGATAGAATTGCGGATCGATCTCGATCACCGGTGACGCGCGGCCCGCCACATAGGCCCGTTCGTCTTCGCCCTGGCCCTCCCAGTGGAGTTGCAGATTCACCGCCGCAAAGGCCATCGTGGCGAAGTCGCGCACGGTTTCGGTCCGGTTGGTCGCCAGCACATAGGTGTCCGGATTGTCCGCTTGCAGCATGCGCCACATGCCCTCGACGTAGTCGCCTGCGAAACCCCAGTCCCGCCGCGCATTCACGTTGCCGAGCCGGCACGGCCTTGGATCGCCCGAGCCGATCCGCGCGGCGGCCTCGCTGATCTTGCGCGTTACGAATTCCCGCCCGCGGAGCGGCGACTCGTGATTGAACAGGATGCCGCTGCAGGCGAAGATCCCGTAGGACTCGCGGTAGTTCACGGCCAACCAATGACTGCACAGCTTCGAGATACCGTAGGGGCTTCGCGGGTAGAACGGCGTCGTCTCGTCCTGAGGAACAGCCTGCACCTTGCCGAACATCTCGGCCGATGACGCTTGATACAGGCGGATCCGGCGATCGATCGTCCGGATGGCTTCCAGAAGATGCAGGCTGCCGAAGGTGTTGGTTCTCGTTGTTGAAACCGGCTGGTCGAACGAGCTGGCCACGAACGTCTGCGCCGCGAGATTGTAAACTTCGTCGGGCTGGGCCCGCTCGATCAATCGCGTCGCGGAACACACGTCGTCGCTGTTATATTCGACGACGTGCAGGCGCTCCCCTTCGACCAAGCCAAGCTCGCGCCAGCGCCAAAGGTCGGCAGAACTGGAACGCCGATAGGTGGCATAGACCTGATAGCCCTTGTCGAGGAGAAGCCGGCAAAGGTAGGACCCGTCCTGGCCGGTCGCCCCGGTGATGATGGCCGTCTTCATGGCACTCCTTTCAACAGCAAATGCGGCGTCGTCGAGCGGTCGCGATCAGAAGGCTTGGGCGAGGGCTCCCTTCGCCCGTCCGATGGCCCGGCCTTCTTCGGCCGCCCGATGCTCGGCCCAGGCGTCCTGCACGTAGTCGCGGAACTCGCGGCGGAAGCGCTGCGTCGAGAACTGTTGTGCATGACACCGGATCGCATGAGGATCGAACGGCTCCTCACGCGCTTCGAACCGCTCGACCGCGTCGCAGATCGCCGCACTGTCCTGCGTGTGAAAATGCAGCCCGGTGATCCCGTCCACGACCGTTTCGCTCGCGCCGCCCCGGCTGAACGCCAGCACCGGGGTGCCGCAGGCTTGCGCTTCGAGCGGGGCGATGCCGAAATCCTCCTCGGCCGCGAAGACGAAAGCTTTCGCGGCTTGCATATGGGCCAGCAGGACCGGGAATTCCTGATAGCCAAGCACCGTGACGTTTGGCGTCGCAGCCTTCTTGATTCGATCGTATTGTGGGCCTGCGCCGATCACCACGAGCTTACGGCCGGGCATGAGCGCGAAGGCTTCAACGATCAGGAGTACGCGCTTGTAGGGCGTCAACCGCGAGGATGCGAGGTAGAAGTCACCGCGCGTCCCGCCTGGCGTGAACTGCTCCACCGCGACGTTGGGGTAGATGACGTCGGCGTCCCGCCGGTAGGCCCGCCTCACGCGTCGGGCGATGTAGGCCGAACAGGCGATGAACCGGTCGACCGATGGCGCCGTCCGGACATCCCACAAGCGGACATAATGGAGAACCATCCTCGACAGCAGGGAGCGGATGCCCGCATTCATCCCCGATTCGAGCAGGTACTGGTTCTGCAGGTCCCAAGCATAGCGCATGGGGGAGTAACAATAGCAGATATGCAGTTGATCGGGGCCGACGATGACCCCTTTCGCGACCGCATGCGAATTCGACACGACGACATCATAACCCGATAAATCGTGTTGCTCGACCGCGAAGGGCATCAGCGCGAGAAAGAAGGGATAGAACTTCCGCACCATCGGCAGCTTCTGAAGAAACGTCGTCTTGGGATACCTGTTGTTCAGTTTGGCCCGGTCTTCAGGGGTGAGGAAATCGATTAGGCAGAAGAGATCGGCGTCCGGGAACTCGTCCAACATCGCCTCGAGTACCTTTTCGGAGCCGGCATAGGTCGTGAGCCACTCGTGGACGATGGCGATCTTCGGACCCGAGCGAATTCTCGGGATCGTGCCGCTCATGCCCTTCGCCAGGGCTGTTTCGCTGACCAGCGTGGGTCGTGCCTTGTCGATCATGGCGTCCTTGCCCCATTGCCACCAAGGCACCGACCATGGACGACGTCCCGAGTGCCGCGAGCCCCTCCGAAGGTCTTCGATCGCTACACCTTTGGGGCAGACCGCTACCCGCGCCTGATCGTGTTCGCCAGGGTCTGCAGGATTGTTCAACTCGCAAACGCCACCAGGGCAGAGTGCGGCAGACCTGCTCGACGCTGCCACGCCCGAGGGGGGATCGCCAGCCCGGGCGGGCGTTCCCGCAGCCAAGCTCATCGGCGCGATCTACGCCCTTTGTACGATCCAGCTTACCTCGGCGATCGGCGGGAGACGACTAAAAGCTACAAAGGCGTAATGGTTAAGGTTTGGTTTACGTACAAAGCTTCGGGCGGAAAACCGGAACGCCCGAACGCGGACCGGGATCGTGCCGTCACCATGACGCCGAAGGCTTCGCGTCGCACGCGGCACGGCGGCGTCAAGCATTGTTCGAGGTTGATCCCATGGCATCCGAAGTCGTCAATGCACCCGGCCTGACGCTGAACCGGAACGCCCTGGCGCAAACCACCATGCGGCGGATAACGCGGCGTCACCGCGCGTTCGGCAAGCGGGCCATCGACATCTTGGTCGCCCTGACGGCCATTCTTCTGCTCAGCCCCCTGCTTGTCTGCATCGCTTTGATGATCAGGAAAGGCGGCACTGCGGCGATCTATTCCCATCGGAGGGTGGGTCGTCGTGGACAGCCGTTCCCCTGCTACAAATTTCAATCGATGGTCGCGAACGCCGATGTGATTCTTTCGGAGCATCTCGCCGCCAACCCGGCGGCCGCCGAGGAATGGCGGCTCAAGCGGAAACTGAAGGTCGATCCGCGCGTCACGCGGTTCGGACGCGTGCTGCGCGAAAGCAGCGTCGATGAACTGCCCCAATTGTTCAACATTCTCAGGGGCGACATGAGTTTCGTGGGCCCCCGCCCCATTATGTTCGAGGAACTCGCGCAATACGGTCATTCGGTGCGGGATTATTTCGCGGTCAGGCCCGGCTTGACCGGCTTGTGGCAGGTCAGCGGCCGCAACACCCTGGATTTTTCCGAGCGGGTCGAATTCGACCAACATTATGTGCGCAATCAAACGCTCTTCTACGACCTGACGATCATCTTGCGGACTGTGCCCGAAGTCATGTGGCGCCGCAGAACATCTTAAGGTCGATCGATGGAGATCTCCGGCGTCGGGTTGCTGGTCTGCGCCGGGGTCTGGGTCTTAGGCTGGTGCCTGGGCTCTCCGATGATCATCGGCACGATCGCTGCAGTCGCGTTCGGCACCACCTCCGCCATGACCTTGAGTGCGATGGGCGGGTCCTCGCCCCTGATCTCGTCGGTGTTTGTGGCCGGCCTTCTGCTCACGGTCGCGACCAGCAAACACCTGGTTCGCGGCCTCATCCTGGCCTTCACCTGCGATTGGATCGCCTGGGCGATCTGCGCCTTTGTCATCTACGCCGCGGTGGGTGCCATCGTGCTGCCGCGCTTATTCGCGGGCGTCACGAGCGCGTTCGTCACGGCTCGCGACAGCGGCGTGGCGGAGGTCGCGCTCGCGCCCAACTCCGGCAATGTGACCCAGACAGGCTATTTCACACTCGGGGCGCTGGCCTGCATCGCGCTCCTGTCCGTGCTGCTCGACCGCGTTCCGTTGCGCGTCGTTTCGCGCGGCGTCCTGGTTTGGGCGAGCATCAACGCTTTCGGCGGCGTGATCGATCTCATCGCCAAGACGGCTGGAGCCGGTGATCTATTCCTGCCGATCAGAACCGCGACCTTTGCGTTCCTGACGGACGTCGAACAGGCCGGATTTGCGCGCATCAACGGCCTGTATTCCGAGGCCTCCGCCTTCGCCCAGGCGTCGATGGCCTCGCTCGCCTTCGCGTTCATGGCATGGAAGCACGGCGGCTCGCGCTATGCGCTGTTTCTCGCGGTTGTTCTGCTCGTGCTCCTCGTCCTGTCCACGTCCAGCACCGCCTATGCGGGGCTCACGCTCTTGACTGTGCCGCTCTGCGCCTCCATGGCATGGTCGTTCGTGCGGGGCCGATTGGGGATGGACGGACTGGCCGTGATCCTCTGCATCGCCGCCGTTTCGGCAGCCGTGCTGTTCATCTTCCTTTACGATGCCTCCATCCTCGAACCGTTCCAGCACCTGTTCCAGACGACCGTGCTCGACAAGTCCCAGTCGGAATCCGGACGGGAGCGGAGCCACTGGAACGAAAGGAGCCTCCTATCGGTCGCAGACACTTGGGGGCTCGGCATCGGGTTCGGCAGCTCCCGCGCCTCGAACTGGGCCGTCGCCGTCGTGTCGCAACTGGGGTTCGTCGGCACGGCGCTGCAGCTCTGCCTGATGGTTCCGTTCTTCCGGATCGTGCGGAAACCTGAACCCGGGACAGCCGCCTTCGAGGCTTTCGTCTTACACGAGGGCCTGCGTGCCTGCGCCCTGACCTGGCTTCTCGGCTGCATCATCGCGGGCGGCGGCGCCGATCCGGGCATCCTGTTCTTCATCGCGCTCGCGGGCGTCGTGGCCTGCCAACACACCATCAGGCAGGCCGAAGCTCGACCCAGGTTCGAACGCCGCCAGAAGCCCTACAGCATCGCCGCTGCGGCGCAGGCAGGAGGCTAGCTGCAATGGCCGCCCTGTTCCGGGATGCAGGCCACGTCACGCATGGGCCTTGTTCAACACGAACCCAAGCGTCCGGGCCTGAACGCGATTGAGGCACTCCGCCATCGCGGTCAGGGCTTCGGTCTGGGTTCTCCCCCACTCGGCCACCAGGATGACGCCGTCGAGGGCCGCGCAGAATTCGAGCGCCTCGCCGATCGGCCACAAGGGCGCAAGGTCGAAGATCACGAGGTCGTAGCGTGTCGAGAGATGCTCCATCAGGGCATCGACCGGCTTCGTGACGCCGGTCGCAAACGAGCCTGCCCCAGGTGAAGACGCCGGCAGGATGTCGGGCCGCCCCGGGGAAGATCGGACGATCGCCTCGTCGAGGAGGCCGACGTCGTCGAGCGCCTCCCGCAATCCGAGATGATCGTGAAGCCTCATATGGCGGCTCAGCGTGCGGCGGGACTCGTCGGCATCGATCAGCAAGGTCCGGGTACCGCCCGCCGCGGCGAGGCTGGCCAGGTTGCTCGCGACGGTCGAAACGCCTGCGCCGCGATGGGCCGCCGTTACGCCCAGGCAGCGGCACGTCATGTGTCGCTGGTGCAAGGCCATCAGGGTCTTGATGCTCAGGACCGCGTCGCTGAAATGCGAGCGCGGTCGAACCGGGGTGGCCAGAAAGTAGAGGCCGCGTGGCCGGACCAGCCAGCGCCAGTCGGCACGACGGCGGCTCTGGATCGCGCCCGACAAAACCCACGGCGACGTGGACTTTCGAGCAACCACCATCCGCAGGCGCGCCAAGGCGGATCTGAGGCTGCGGCGGCGAACGAGCGGC
This sequence comes from Lichenihabitans sp. Uapishka_5, assembly GCF_033947565.1. Classification (NCBI taxonomy): domain Bacteria; kingdom Pseudomonadati; phylum Pseudomonadota; class Alphaproteobacteria; order Hyphomicrobiales; family Lichenihabitantaceae; genus Lichenihabitans; species Lichenihabitans sp. Uapishka_5. The sequence continues at coordinate 25,420 of NZ_JARPVX010000005.1, read as the reverse complement.
AGGAGGCCGAGTTCATCGATCGCGCAAAAATCGGCGACCTGCCATGGCGCGCGAATGGCGCGATCGAGGTTGTGGCGCAAGATTGCGCATCCCAGGCCCGTCAACACTCCGAGGAGAGCCGCAAGGGCGAAGACCAGTCTGCCCCGCGGCGCGCTTTTGGAAGTCGGCTGGCTGGCCGGGTTGAGGATTCGTGCGTCCGACACCGGGAACGACTGCCGCTGGACCGACTCGGTATAGCTCTGCAGGAAGCTTTCATAGATCTTACGATAGGTGGATGCGGCAGCGTCGAGTTCGTCGAGCGACGCTTCCTCGGGCCGGTCTCCGGCAGCGGGCTGGCCCTGGCCGCTCCCGGCCTCGGGTGCCGGACCCGGCCGGGTGATCGAATAATTATGGCTTGCGCGAAACACCTGGACGGCCTTCGAGGCGGCGTTCATCTGCGATCGGAGCAGCACCATCCGGCCCTGCAGCCATTCCCCGCCGAGGCGCGCGGCCTGCGACCGGTTGTCGAGCTGGTCGGCGATATAGGCTTCGGCGATCGCGTTCGCGATCTCGCTCGTCCGAAATGCCTCCGGGTGGGAGAAGGTGATGTCGATGGCGTAGGACAAGCCCGTCCGCCGCACGTTGAGGCCTTCGTGGATCACCCCTAGCGCCTCGCGGTACCGGTCGGACCTTTCGCCTTCCGCGGACGTCGGCTTCAGGCCGACGAGCAGCCGAAGACGGTTGATCATCGACAAGGGCGCATGGAAGTCTTTGTCCCGTTCGAGCCCGAGCTTGGTGATCACCTCGCCGGCGATGCGCTCCGATGACAGCACCGCGATCTCGCTCTCGACCTGGGCGCTGTCCCACGCCATGACGGTTTCTTCGTTTCGCCCGGGAATGAACTGCGGGATCCGCGGATCGATAATGATCTGTGCCCGGGCGCTATAGGTCGGCAGGGCGATCAGCGTGTAGCCGTAGGCGAGCCCGAGGAAACCGCAGATCGGCACGAGGATCGTCACGCGGCGCAGCTTCACGAACCGGTACAGGTCCACGAAGGCGAAGCTCCGGCCGCCCCGCGGGGCTGGACGGAGGTCCAGGAGGGTTGAGGCGGCCTTCTGATCAAGCATCGGCCGCAGGCTCGTGCAAGCGTCGGCTCCGTCGCCCGGCATCTCCGGCGACCCACGACGGCGTCGGAATCCATCGGCGCGTCGGCGCGCTGCTTCGGGTGACCCCGAGCGCGTCTATGGTGCTCATGGCCTCGAGGTAACGTTCGGCCGAAGCGCCCCACGAGAACCGCATGGCCTGCGCCCGGCCCCGCGCGATCATCAGCCGCCTGAGGTCTTCGTCATGCCGCAGGCGGGCGAAGCAGTTCAACCAGGCTTCGGGATCGGTCGGCGACGCGTAAAGCGCGGCATCGCCACAGATCTCCGGCATGCTGGCACGGTCTGAGGACACCACGGGGCATCCGAGCGCCATTGCCTCGAGCGGCGGCAGGCCGAACCCTTCGACAAAGGAGGGAAAGGCCAAGCAAAGGCTCGAACGAAGCAGGGCTGCAAGCTCGGCATCGGAAATCTTCCCAAGCCATGTCACGTGATCGCGGCCCGTGCCGGACCTGCCGGCTTGATAAAGCCGCGCTTCCGCCATCCCGACGACGGCGACCTGCAGGCCGAGAACAGCGAGCCGCTCCGCCAAGCCGAGGATCAGATCCATGTTCTTGTGGGGCGCCGGCGTTCCGACCATCACGATCGTATCGGGACCGGCCACCCGGCGGGTGGTTTCCGAATGCCGGGGCGTCCATTGCGCCACATGGTCATGACCGTTGGGCATCACGGCGATCTGCGCGGCCGCACAGATCCCATGGCGGGCGATCTCGGCGGCCGAATGCTGGGACACGCTCGTCACCTGGGCGGCGGTCTGCCCGAGCAGGGGCAGCATGACGCGCTGCAAGGCCCGGAACGCGAGCGAATAACTTTGCGGGAACGCCCGTGTATTGACGTCATGGATGCAGACGATTTGGCGCCGAACCGACAGGGGCCCTGAATTGCCAAGGCTGAGAAGCCCGCCCGAAACCTGTGTCGGTAAGACCGCCTGCTCCCACAGATGGCCGCCAACGGTGCCGCATGCGACCGTTCGGATCGCCATCAACGGCAACCTGCGGCGGCATCCGGGCGGCGTGACGAGGTCGATGGAAAGATCGGTCGCGAGCGGGTGTCCCTGCGCCAGGAGGGCGTCGAGGGCTCGCACGATCTCCGCGGCATAGCGTTGGACGCCGGTGGCGGGCTGCGTCAAAAACCGGCCGTTGATGCTCCAGTGCCGCCGCACGCCTTGTCCCCAGCCGACCGCAGGCCCGGCTCACAAAGGGGCATGGGTCTGGCATGGCCGCAATGCATCGAAAGCGGTAGGCGCGCGGGCTGTGCGCACCGCGTCTTCACCGCGCCTCCTCCCTTGGGAGAAGCCTTCCGTCCAGAGGGGAGGAGCGACGCCCGGCCACCCTCCAAAGCCGCCATCGACCCGGCGACCGCAAGCATGGTCGGACAGGCGCACCGTGGACAGTGGAATGCCGCGGGGGTTCAGGAGCCGCCCGTGACAACACCCGTGAGCCCGCCCAACGCCTCCCCGGCCAGCTTCTGCGCAGACATGCGGGATGCGGCGGCGTCCCTCGGCGCCGCGGGCCGGGGCGTCCTACGGGAACGCCACATCGGAGCTGTGCCGGTTCGCCTGTTGCCGCCGCCTCCGGGCTCACAGGATCGTGGCCACGGCCACGAGGCCATCAGACAGTGGACCATCAACGGCGATTTCCTCGGGTTGCGTCCGACCGGGATCGCGCGGTACGGGCGTGAGATGACCCGGGCGCTCGACGTCCTCTTGGCAGAGCGGCACCCCCTGACGCAGGGCCTCGACCTCGGCATCGTGGCCCCGCGTGAGGCCGCTGAACCGCTCGCGCTCCGCCACATTCCCCTGTCGATCGTGTCCGAGTTCCGGCCGCGGCTACCACAGGTCTGGGTCCAATGGCAGCTGCCGCGCCGGGTCCATGGCGGCCTCATCAGCTTCTGCAATCTCGCGCCGGTGATGGCCAGGAAGCACATCGTGTGCATCCATGACCTGCAGACCAGAACCGTGCCCAACAGCTACGGGCTTCTGTTCCGCTTGGCGCATCGGCTGATCCTTCCGCCGCTGGCCAAGCGGGCCGACGTCGTCACCACCGTGTCGGCCTTCTCGAAGTCCACCTTCGTAGACTTCGCGCTGGCGTCGCCCGAGAAGATCGTGGTGGTTCCCAATGGAAGCGACCATGCGCTGCGGTGGGATCCGTGCAAGGCCAAGACCGGCTGGGGCCGCGACCGCCCTTTCGTTCTCTGCATGGGTCGCGGCGAGGCTCACAAGAACATGGCGCTCGTCTGGCGCATCGCTCAGGGCCTGGACGCCCTCGGGATCGATGTGGTGCTGGCGGGCGCCTTCGATGCGCGAAGCCTCGATGCGCAAGCTGGCGAAAGACCAGCCAACATCCGTTGCGTCGGGCGCATCGACGACGACGCGCTGGCCCGCGGCTTCTCCGAAGCCCTCGCGTTTCTTCTGCCCTCGCGGACGGAAGGCTTCGGGCTCCCCGCGATCGAAGCCATGGCCTGCGGCTGCCCGGTGATCGCCTCCCGCACGCCGGGCTTGCTGGAGCTTTGCGGCGACGCGGCGCTCTTCGCCGACCCCGACGACGCGCCAGGGTGGATCGAGGCCATTCAACGCTTGTCGGGAAGGCCGGACCTCGTCGAGGCGCTTCGTCGCGACGGCCACCTTCGGGCCAGCCGCTATGCCTGGCGCGAAGCGGCGCTGAGCTATCTCGGCCTGATGCTGCAGGTGGACCAAGCACATGCGGCGGGAAAGCGCTAAATCCGGCAGGACGGTGAAGCCGTCAAGCTTGCACGAACTCCGAAATGTTTCTGATCAATCCCCGCTCGACGAGGTTGGGCACGGAGAACCGCACCGAGCCGTCATATCTGAACCCGCATTTCGCTTCGCTCAGGCCATCCAGATACATGATGTATTCCGACCCGCGCCGGTAATGTTCGCCGCGCTTGGCTTCCTCGCTCGCCTTGCTTTCGAAATCGTCCAGGAACTTGAAGTGGCACAGAACCACGTTCCAGGGATAGATCTTGCGGCCGGTCGGCCCGTGGGCGTTCCTCAACGACAGTCGCGAGGTCTTGAAGATCGGATATTTCGACAAGCTCGGCATCTGGCGCGGGAACATGCGGACCAGGGGCCTGACGAGGCTCGCTGGCGTGCGATAGATGAGCCTGTCGATCTGACCCTGGACAAGGTAGCTGAGCCAGGTGGAGCGCTGCTGATCCTTGATGGAGGACAGCATGCGGGCGCGAGGGCCGCCGAGGATCTCGATCGACTTCGAGCTTCGTTCCCAGGGTCGCACCGGCCGGCATCGAAAAATGTAGTCCTTGTCGTGGAGGGGCGCCGCGCTGAACAGATCATCGACGTCGCCTGCCGCAGCCGCGGCGCGCCCATCGGGATACATGTCGAGGAGGAACCCGAAGATTGTGTCGTATTCCGAGGACCGAAAGTCGTGCAGGAACTCCATCACGCGGGTGTGGGGCCATCCGTCATAGATCAGCAATTCGTCGGCATCGGCGTTGATCACGATCACACCCGGGCGGATGGTCGCGCTGAAATCCGAAAGCCAGGCGGTACCGTAATTCGAAGCCGCATAGGACGCCCGGGTCTCGACCACGAAGACGCCGGCCTGCGCGAGGATGTCCAGCGTGCCGTCGGTCGAGCCGTTGTCGATGACCACGAACCTCGATGCGCCCATGGCCTGGTAGTGAGTCAGCCATGCACGGACGCGGACCACCTCGTTCCGCATGACCGAGAAGACCACGACAGGCGCATCGCCGAGATAGGCTTCGATCTTCCCACGGACCGTCTCGTCGAAGAGAACCGATGGAGCGGAACACGTCATGGCGGGCACCGAAGGTTGGGGATGATCGGTCGGTGGAACTCAGCTGCCGCGGCGCAGGGTCTTGAGGCGCTCGACGACGTGCCTGCAGGGCTCGGGGAGGACGTGCCTGATGCAAAGCGCATAGGCCGGGAGGACGATGCCGGGGAGCAGCAGAAGCTTCAGGGCGTCCGAGGCACGGTCTTCGACCAGCAACGTGGTTCCGAACACGATGGCTCCGCTCAGCAGAACGGGAGCGGCATAGATCCCGGTGAAGACACGCAGCGATATGCGCGTGACCCTGCGGAACACGACCAAGCTATAGGCCGGCTGGACCAGGACGTAATAGCCCGAGACCGCGACGGGAACGCCGTAGTCGGGATTGAGTAACGAACCAGCCACCACCAGCACGAAAAACGCCACCGCGGTGGCTGCAACATAGTGAAGGGCCCTGAGGAACTCCCCCCGGGCCGGCATGAGCGAGCCCACCACCCAGGATACGGCGTCGAAGGCGAGGCTGACGCTCAGGATCTGGATGAAGATCTTGGCCGACTGCCAGCGCTCGCCGAAGAACAGATGCAGGAGCGGGCCGGCGAGCGCCGCCTGAAGGAAGCAGGCCGGCATCACCACGATGGCCATGATGCGCGCCACCATCAGGGCGGCCCGCCCTTGCTGGACCGGATCGAGGTGGACCAGGGTGGGCAGCAGGATGCTTGTGACGCTGCCGGCGAGCAGGCGCATCGGCTGGCCGGCGATCCGGAACGCGAAATAATAAAGGCCGACCTGGCTCGCGGTCGCGGTCAGGCCGAAGACGATATAATCGCCCTGCCCCACCAGGAGGTTCAACAACCGGGTCAGCAGCACGGCCGAGGCCGACGGCAGGAGGACGCGCCACCTGCGAAACCTGCGACCGGCAAACGGCGACAAACCCGCCATGCGCCAAGCCGCCAAGCTGCGCAGGGCCGCGACGAACGGCAGCGCAAGGACGAAGCTGTAGACCCCGAAATGTGCGGTCGCCAGGGCGATCGAGCAGAGCGACGAGGCGACGATCTCGCCACAAACCAGGATGGTCTGCGAGCGCATCGCGAGCCTTGCCCTGATGACGGCGTTCGGCACCGTCGACAGGGCCGCGAGGGGGCTGGCGAGGGCCAGGCAGGCGATCAGCCAAAGTAAGTCGGGTTCGCCGTAGACGGAGGCGACCGCCGGAGCGATTGCAAGCAGGGTCGCCGCACTGGCCAGGGAGGCCAGCAGGCTCAACCAGAACGCCGTCGCGTACCACAGCCTCATGGCCTTGGTTCGCTGCATCAGGACGTCGTCGAGCCCAAGCTGGAACAAGGCGCTGACGAGCGAACTCACCGTCAGGGCCAGGCTGATCTGCCCGAAGTCGGCCGGCGACAACAGCCACGCAAGCACGACCTGCGTGCAGGATTGCAGGAGGCGTGCCGCGCCGTTCTGGCCAAGAAGCCAAAGCATGCTCCGCGTGGCGCGGTTCAGCCGCGTGGCGTCGATCCGCTCCGCAGGCGCCCCGACAAAACCCGCAGTCGGGCGGTTGGTCCTTGTGTCGGCCGACCATGTCCGATCGAGCGTCAACGCCGCGCCTCCGTAGGCTGTTGGGCGCTCAATGGATCGACAATGCCAGAAATGCGGCGACTTGGGTTCGGTGAAGTGCGGTTCGAGTCGTCGCGGCAGGCCCACGCTCGAACGATGCCAGCCCTGACCACGACATTCATTCTGCGTTGAGGTCCTTCGGAGATCGCATGGTGATAACCGAAGGCGAGGCAGCGTCGCCGTTCTCGAAAGGAGGAGGGCTCATCGCCTTTTGGGCACGCTCTGCTCACACGGGGCGTCCTTGTTCCGCACCAGCCGTCCGAGGCAGCAATCTCAGCCACTGCGAGCCGATCGACCGGTCCGATCAGCCGCGTGAGGCGGCGCAAACGACCGAGCACAGATCGCAACCCTCTCGGAACGTGCTCCCTCCCAGAAGGGCGAACGGCGACCCGAATGGACAAGCGGTTGATCAAGCGAGCGAGCCCGACCATGCGCCTGTTTCGGCCAGGGTTTTCGATACCCGCCGATCCTTGCACCGGGCGGAACTCCACCGGCTCCCCAATAGCCAGGTCTATTGACATATGCTGGTGATCAATCGACAAATGTCGGATCGCTAGATAGCCAAGTAGCGTTTCCTGCGAACTATTTGGTCAAGATGCCCTCACCCGGAGCGGGGAGTTGGCGCCAGACCGGCAGGATGGCTCCCGCCACGATGCGGAACGGCCAGGGATGTGACGAGGATCAAGCAAGCGAATGCAGCGCTTCATCAATGACCCTGACCGTGTGGTGGAAGACACCGTCAGCGGCTTCGCCAAAGCCCATGGCGACCTCATCCGGCTCGGCGACAACCCGCGCGTCGTGATCGCGACGCAAGCGCCCGTCGCCGGCAAGGTGGGCGTGGTGACGGGCGGCGGATCGGGCCACGAGCCGGCATTTATCGGCTACGTGGGGCACAACATGCTCGACGCCGTTGCGGTCGGTGAATTGTTCTCCTCGCCAACCGCCAAGAGCTTCCATGATGCCTTCAAGGCTGCGGACGGTGGCGCGGGCGTGGTCTGCCTTTATGGCAACTATGCGGGCGACAACATGAACGTGAAGATGGCCACGCGGCTGGCCGCCAAGGACGGCATCACGGTCGCCACCGTGGTGGCCAACGACGACGTTTGTTCGGCCGGACCCGACGAGCGCGAAAAGCGTCGCGGCGTTGCGGGCGAGATTTTCATGTGGAAGTGCGGAAGCGCCAAGGCGGCCGCTGGCGCCGACCTCGAGGCCGTCCGCGCCACGGCCCAGAAGGCCATCGACAACTGCCGTTCGATCGGCGTCGGCCTGGGTCCCTGCACGCTGCCGGCCGTGGGCCATCCGAACTTCGCTATCGAGGCCGGCACCATGGAGGTCGGCATCGGGCATCACGGCGAGCCGGGCATCCGGGTCGAGGCGCTGAAGACCGCGGCCGAGGTCGCGCGCGACATGTGCAAGATCGTGCTCGACGACCATGATCTTCCCGCCGGCCGGGAGGTCGCGGTGTTGCTGTCGGGGCTCGGGGCCACGCCACTCAACGAGCTCTACATCCTCAACGACACAGTCGCAGCGGAAATCGCGGCACGCGGCTTGACGGTGCACCGGACGTTCGTTGGCAATTACTTCACCTCGCTCGAAATGGTCGGGGCGACCCTGACCGTGATGGCACTCGACGACGAATTCAAGACGTTGCTCGACGTCCCCGTCCGTTGCCCGGCCCCGTTCTGATCGACGCGCTTCCAGAAGTGGAGAAGCCCATGCAACACTTCAGCGACGCGGGGGCCGGCGACCTGGTGCTCGCCATGGCGGACCGGATCATCGCCAACAAGGCTTATCTCAGCGAAATCGACGGCAAGATCGGCGACGGCGACCACGGCGTGAACATGGCCAAGGGCTTCGGCATGGCAGCCGACCGCCTGCGGGGCGGCACCCCCAGCCTGTCCGAGGCGCTCGACGCGCTCGGCACCGTGCTGATGGGCGAGATCGGCGGCTCCATGGGGCCGCTCTATGGCGTAATGTTCACGGGCTTCGCCGAGGCACTGAAGGGCGACGGCACCATCGATGCAAACACCTTCAGTCGCATGCTCCATGCCGGGCTCGGCGAGGTTCAGGCCATCGGCGGCGCCAAGGTCGGCGACAAGACCCTGCTCGATGCGCTGGTCCCCGCGATCCAGGCCTTCGATGCGGCCGTCGCGTCCGGCGCTTCCTTCGCGGTGGCGCTTTCGGCACTGACGAAAGCGGCCGACGAAGGCCGCGACAGCACGGTGGACCTCGTGGCCAAGCTCGGCCGCGCCAGCCGGCTCGGGGAACGCTCGCGCGGCGTGCTCGATGCGGGTGCGACCTCCTGTGCGCTCATCCTGAGCACCCTCGCCGAGGGTGCTACCGCGAAGCTCGCGTCCTGAACGTCGCCGTCCCCAGCGGACTCGGTCCCGGCGCCTGCCGGCTACGCGGCGTGATGCGCGTCGCATGAGCGTGGCCGCGCTGCGCAAAGGCAGACCTGCCCTAGGGGCAGCCTCCGGGCCATCGCCCGACGTCCCGCTCCGTTTCGGCGACGACCCGTTCGTGTGGGCCTGTTGGCTTTATTATGAGGACCGGCTGACCCAGGGCGAGATCGCCGATGTCATGGGCATTTCGCGAGCCACGGTGAACAGCTATCTGGCGGAAGCGCGCGAGCGCGGCATCGTCAATATTTCGCTCGACCCCAAGCGCTTGGCGGCGCTCTCGGTCGCCGAAGAGTTGAAGCGGCATTTCGGTCTACACGACTGCTTTATCATCCCAGACGACGGTGCGGCGCGCCCCGCCATCGAGCGGCTCGGCGCGGCCGGCGCGCAGGTGTTGGCCCGCATGGTGCGGTCGGGAGACGTCGTGGCCGCCGTTTGGGGCCGCACTGTGCTGTCGGTTGCCAAGCACCTGCGCGTCAGCGGCCTGCAAGACGTCACCGTGGTGCAGGCCACCGGAGGCATGGCGGCGGATGTACCCTACACGCCCGAGCGCTGCGCGACGGCGCTCGCCGAGGCTCTTCACGGGCGCATGGTGCCGATTGCCGCCCCGGCTATCGTGGCCGATGCCGCCGTCCGCCGCCTGCTGATCGACGAGCCTCTGGTGAAGCAGCAGCTGACGCAGTTGCGGCAGGCCAGTCGCGCCGTGCTGGGCGTGTCGTCGTTGCGACCCGAATCGACGCTGCATGCCAGCGGCTTCTTCGATGCGGTGTCGCTGACGAATTATCTTGCGCGCAACGCCGTCGGAGTCGTGGCGGGGCGCTTCATCGATGCCCAAGGCCGGCCGGTGACGGGCCCGCTCGACGAGCGCATGATCGGCCTCGAATTGCCGGACCTCCAATCGATAGACCGGCGCATCGCGGTCGCGGGCGGCTTCGACAAGGTGCCTGCAATCTTGGCGGCGCTGCGCGGCCGGCTCGTCAACGTCCTGGTCACCGATGCCGCCACGGGTCAGGGCATCCTCAACGCCGATGGCGCTGCGCGGATTACCGGGCGGTCTTCGGTGACGCGTTTGCCGGCTGAGGCCCCTGCGGCAGGGCCGAGACTTCTGGCCAAGAAGTTCCTCAACGACCCGGATGACGTCGTCGACGAGATGCTGGACGGCGCGATCGCGGCGCACCGCACTCACCTGACGGCGATCAAGGGGACGCGCCGGGCCTTCCGGGCCATCAAGGGGCCACGCACCGGCAAGGTCGGGCTGGTGATCGGGGGTGGTGCGGGGCACGAACCCTGTTTCCTGGGCTATGTCGGTCACGGCATGGCCGATGCGGTCGCGGTCGGCAATGTGTTCTCATCGCCGCCGCCAGACCCGATCGTGTGTGCCGCCCATGCGGCGTCGGGCGGTGCGGGCGTGCTGCTGGTCCATGGAAATTATGCCGGCGACATCATGAATTTCGAGATGGCGGCCGATCGTATTGCCGCCGATGGCATCGAGGTCCGCACCGTGGTGACGACCGACGACGTCGCTTCCTCGCCGATCGAGGATCGCCAGGGCCGGCGCGGCACGGCGGGCAACGTCTTTGTATTCAAGATCGCCGGCGCGGCCTGCGATCTTGGCTTGCCGCTCGAGCGCTGCGAGGCGCTCGCCCGCAAGGCCAATGCCCGCACCTTCTCGGTGGGGGTCGCGCTCGAGCCCTGCGCGATGCCGCATACGCGGCGCTACAATTTCACCATCGGACCTGACGAGATGGAGATGGGCGTCGGCATCCATGGCGAACCCGGCATCGTCCGACAATCGATCGGTACCGCGGATCAGACCGTCGATGCGATGATGGACCCAATCCTGGCCGAGATGGTAGCCGCGCGGGGCGACCGCGTGGCGGTGCTGGTCAACGGCTTCGGAGCGACGCCGCTGATGGAGCTCTACCTGCTGTTCCGCCGGGTGTCGCAGCGGCTGACGGTGAAGAACATCGATGTCGCGGCGAGCCTCGTCGGGTCTTATTGCACAGCGCTCGACATGGCCGGCGCGTCGATCTCGCTGCTGCATCTCGACGATGAACTGGCCGGCCTCCTGCAGCATCCCTGCGATACGCCCGCCTGGCGGACCGGGACGGGTTCGCCATGATGGGGCCCGCACAAGCACAGAGGCCGCCCGAGCGCAATGGGTCGCTGCCATCGGGCGCGGCGGCGGGGCTGATCCGCCTGTTCGGCCGGATCGCTGAGGCGGTAGAGCACGAGAAGGACAGGCTCGGAGTCCTCGACGGCGCCATCGGTGACGCCGATCACGGCATCACCATGGCGCTCGGGTTCCGGGCCGTCATCGTGGCGCTGCGCCGCCTCGACCCAGCTCAAGCCACCCCATCGGACGTCTTCGACAGCGCGGCCGCGGCTTTCCTCGACGCGGTCGGCGCCTCGACGGGCCCGCTCTATGCGGCGGGTCTCGGAAGCGCGGCCCGTTCGCTCGAAGGCTGCATCCGGTTCGACGCCGCGGCGCAAGCCGCCATGCTGGCCGCAATCGGATCGGGCATTCAGCGCCGGGGCAAGGGGCAGCGTGGCGACAAGACCATGCTGGACGTCTGGTTGCCGGCCGCGGATGCGGGTGAGGCGGCCTTGCGGGCTGGCGCGGATCGGCCGGCCTTCTGGGCCAGGGTCGCGGAGGCCGCGTCGGCAGGCGCCGAGGGTACGCGATCCATGGTGGCGGCCCGGGGTCGCGCGGCTCGCCTCGGCCAGCGCTCCCTCGGCCATCTCGACCCCGGCGCGGCATCGGCCGCCATCATCATCGAAGCCATGCGAACGGAGTTCGGGGCAGCATGACGACCGCGACTGAACCCCTCCTGCGCGTCGAAGGATTGCGCAAATCCTATGGCGGCGTCGTCGCGCTCCGGGACGGCCGCTTCGCGCTCGCCCCAGGGTCGGTGCATGCGCTTTGCGGCGGCAACGGCGCCGGCAAGTCGACCTTCCTGTCCATCCTGATGGGCATCCGCAAGCGTGACGGCGGCACGATCTGGCGGCGTGGCGTGGAGGTCGACTTCGCGAACCCGGCCGAGGCGCTGGCTTCCGGGATCGCCATCATCGAGCAGGAGCTCAGCCCCGTCCCGCATATGACGGTGGCGGAAAACATCTATCTCGGACGCGAACACGCCGGGCGCTTCGGAGGCATCGACTTCCGAGCCATGAACAAGGCCGCGCAGGCGCTTCTCGACACGCTCGCATTCGACATCCGCGCCACCCAGACCATGGCGACCCTGTCGGTCGCCGAAATGCAGCTCGTCGAGATCGCCAAGGCACTGAGCCACGACGCCGAAGTCATCTTCATGGACGAGCCGACCTCGGCGCTCGGCGAACGGGAGGCCCAGCACCTGTTCGCGGCGATCGGGCGCCTGAAAAGCCAAGGCCGCGGCATCGTCTACGTGTCGCATCGGTTGTCCGAAATATTTCAGATTGCCGACAGCTATACGGTGTTCCGTGACGGCGCCTACGTGGGCGACGGCGCCCTGGCGGACGTCGACCGGCAGGGCCTCATCAAGATGATCGTCGGGCGCGACCTCGGCGAAGAATACATCAAGACCAATGCGCCGACCGAAGCCGTGGGGCTGGAGGTCAGAGGCCTGACCAGCCCCGGTCGGATCGACGACATCTCGTTCGAGGTGCGGAAGGGCGAGATCTTCGGCATCTATGGCCTGATGGGCTCTGGCCGGACGGAGATCTTCGATGGCCTGTTCGGCCTCGACCCAAAGGCGTCGGGACAGATCCTGCTCGATGGCGCTCCGACCCGGATCGCCAAGCCCGCTGACGCCATGGCCGAAGGCCTGGCGCTCGTCACCGAGGATCGCAAGAAGACGGGCCTCAACCTGTCGGACTCGGTTCGCGCCAATATCGCGTTGGCGAGCCTGCCCGAGATGAGCCCCGCCTTCGTGATGCGAGGCGCCACGGAGGAAGCCGCGAGCCAGGCGATGATCGAGCGCTTCGGCATCAAGGCCGCGCGGGACCGCATGTCGGTGTCCGGGCTTTCGGGCGGCAATCAACAGAAGGTCGTGTTGGGCAAGTGGTTCCTGCGCAACCCCCGCGTGCTGCTGCTTGACGAGCCGACCCGCGGCGTCGATGTCGGGGCGAAACGCGAGATCTACCGCATCATCTGCGATTTCGCGGCCGCGGGCGGCACCGTGGTGATGATTTCGTCGGAGATCGACGAGGTGCTCGGCCTGTCGGACCGCATCATGGTCATGCGCAGCGGCCGCTCCGTTGCCACGCTCGATCGTCGCGACGCCAATGCGGCGTCGCTCGTCCATCTGTCCACCTGACCGTCGTCGAGCTTCGGGGCGCAACGGGAGTGAGTGCGCGTGTCTGATACCACCAAAAAATCGACACAGGGCTGGTTCGGATCGGACCGACGCCGCCTGTTGATCCAGGAATACGGCATCTTCATCGCGTTCGTGATCCTGGTCGCAGTGTTGGCGGCATCGAACCAGTTCTTCCTGACGCCGGGCAACATCTCGAACATCCTGCTGCAGACGTCGATCAACGGCGTCCTGGCGATCGGCATGACCTTTGTCATCCTGACCCGCGGCATCGACCTGTCAGTGGGCTCGGTCGCGGCCCTCGCGGGCATCGTCAGCGCAAGCTTCGTCACGGCCTCGGCCTCGGCCACCGTGCCGGGCGGGCCTTATCCGATGGTCGTGGCGCTCGCGATCGGCATCGGGGTCGGCGTCGCCAGCGGCGCCATCATCGGCGTGATCGTGTCGCGCTTCGCGGTACCGGCCTTTGTGGCGACACTCGGCATGCTGTCGGCCGCGCGCGGGCTGACCCTGATCTACGGGGGCGGCCGACCGGTCCCGAGCCTGACGCCGGCATTCCGATGGATCGGCACCGGCAACCTGTTCGGCATTCCGCTGCCGGTTGTCATCCTCCTCTTCGTGTTCGCCGTGTCCTGGTTCGTGCTCACCCGCACGCGGTTCGGCCGCTACATCTACGCCGTGGGCGGCAACCCCCATGCGGCGGTAACGTCCGGCATCAACGTCGTGCGGATCCGCTTCGCTGTCTACGTCATCTCGGGCGCGCTGGCCGGCTTGGCAGGCATGATCCTGTCGGCCCGGACCGGGTCGGCACTGCCGCAGGCCGGCATCGCCTATGAGCTCGACGCCATTGCGGCCGTAGTCATCGGCGGCACAAGCCTTTCGGGCGGCGTCGGCCGCGTCACCGGCACCCTGATCGGCGCGCTGATCATCGGCGTGATGAACAACGGCCTCGATCTCTTGGGGATCGAGTCCTACTACCAACAGATCCTCAAGGGCGCGCTGATCGTCGGCGCCGTCATGCTGGATCAAAAAAGAAACCAAGGGGCCTGAACGCTCCGTGGCTGCGGTCGGCAACAAAGTCGGCTGAACGGCGACCCATCAGGCGATGCGGTCGATAACCCTCGAGGGAGGACACACGATGAAGAAGCTATTGATCGCGCTTGCGATGAGCACCGCGGCCTTTGCGGCTCCGGCCTCGGCGGCGCCGGCCTCGGCGGCGCCGAAGTTGAAGATCGGCGCCACGGTCTACGGCCTCAATGCCGAATTCATGCAGATCTGGACTTCGGCGCTGAAGCAGCATCCGGCCGTCAAGAGCGGCGAGGTCGAGGTCACGGTGTTCGATGGTCGCTACGATGCACTGGTCCAGCAGGAACAGTTCAACACGATGATTACGCAGAAATACGATGCCATCATCTTCGTGCCGATGGACGTCGAGGCGGGCGCCGCGGCCGTGCAGGCGGCCCATGACGCCAAGATCCCAGTGGTCGGTTCCAACGCCCGCGTCAATTCCGACCTGCTCACGGCCTATGTCGGATCGAACGATGTCGAGGCGGGCGAGCTCGAAGGCAAGGCTGTGCTCGACAAGATCGGCTGCAAGGGCAATGTCGTGATCATCGAAGGCCCCATCGGCCAGTCCGGCCAGATCCAGCGCCTCGAAGGCAACCAGAAGGCCCTCAAGGCGTGTCCGGATGTGAAAGTGCTTGAGATGCAGACCGCCAACTGGTCGCGCGCCGAAGCCCAGAAGCTGATGGAGAACTGGCTTGTTTCGCACAAGGGCCAGATCAACGGCGTCATCGGCCAGAACGACGAGATGGCACTCGGCGCCATCGAGGCCATCAAGGCGGCGGGCCTCAACGACAAGGACTTCGCCATCGCGGGCATCGACGGCGTGACGGACGCCATCAACGCTGTGAAGACGGGCGACATGGCGTCCATCCTGCAGGACGCCAATGCTCAGGCGCAAGGCTCGCTCGACATCGCCATCAAGGCGGTGAAGCCCGACTACCAGCCGCAGTCGCCGATCTGGAAGCAATACCCCTCGATGGGCTGGGCCGACGGTACGGCCAAGAACTACCTGGTGCCCTGGACGCCTGTGACGACCGGCAACGCCGACCAACTGCTCGAAGCCCGCACGAAGCTTTGATCATCGGCTGGGGCGGCGCTGGCCGCCCCAGCCCCACATGAAAGGCAGCAAGGACGATCCGCATGAGCGACGAACTCCCACCCCTCGATCTCAACTTCGGCATGGCCGGCAAGGTCGCCCTGGTGACCGGCGCCTCGTCGGGCATCGGATGGGCCATCGCCTCCGCCTTTGCGGCCAAGGGTGCCACGCTTGCCTTGCTCGACATCCAGGTCGAGGCGGCCGAAACCAGGGCCGCGAGCCTCGGCCAGGGCGCCAAGGCTTTCCGGTGCGACGTGTCCGATGCGCAGTCGGTCAAGACAGCGGTGGCCGCGGTGGCGGAGGCCTTCGGGTCCGTCGATGTTGCGGTCAACAGTGCCGGCATCGTAGCCCTGGCGCCTGCCGAGGATCTTGGCGTGGATGCCTGGGACCGGACGATCGCCATCAACCTGAAGGGCAGCTTCCTCGTATCCCAGGCCGTTGGTCGTATGATGATCGCGGCCGGGCGAGGCGGGCGCATCATCAATCTCGCGTCGCAGGCCGGCACCGTGGCGATCGAGGATCACGCCGCCTATTGCGCGTCGAAATTCGGCGTCATCGGCTTGTCGAAGACGCTTGCCGCCGAATGGGGTCGTCACAAGATCACGGTCAACACCATCTCGCCCACCGTGGTCCTGACCGATCTCGGCCGCCAAGCCTGGAGTGGCGAAAAGGGCGAAGCCGCCAAGAAGCGCATCCCGTCCGGTCGCTTCGCTTATCCGGAAGAGATCGCTGCAGCCGCTGTATTCCTCGCGTCGGACGCCGCCGCCATGATCAACGGCGCCGATCTCCTGGTCGACGGTGGCTACACCATCGTTTGATCGCAATCGCGGCGGTCGTCGTGCTCGGCGCTTCGATCGTCGATGGTGTGCCAGCCTCGCTGCAGCGCTCGCAGGCAACCGGAGCGGTGGGATCCCAACACTGCGCGGTCCATCTCCATTGCGACTTGCTGGCCCACGCTCCTGAGATGGTGCATGTCGTGATCGCCTGATGCTGTCCTTTGCAAGGGAAGCAGAACCGGGGATCCTTGATGGCGAAACTTCGCGACATCGGCTGCCGATGGTCTAGCGTGCGGAGGCTTCACTAGGGACGATCCGATCGTGACAGGCTTGGCCGATACTGCCGCATGCGGCGCACCGTCAACGGCCGCGTACTCAAACGCGGGTGGCTGCTTGTGAGCGACGACAGCCTCCACACCATGACGAAGAAGACGTTCGTGCCCGTTTGCGCCATTGGCGCTTCGGCGGGCGGCGTCACGGCCTTGCAGGGGTTGCTGCGTCAGCTTCCGAGCACCCTTGGGCTCGCCTATGTGGTCATTATCCACCTTTCGCCCGATCAGCCCAGTGCGCTGACCGAGATCCTGTCGGTCTGCACCCGCATGCCGGTTTTGCGGGTCGACGACGGGCCGACCCTGCGGCCCAACTGCGTCTACGTCATTCCGCCTGATCGCGAACTGGTGATCGAGGGCGACAGCGTCACGTCCCGCGCCTTTACCGAACCGCGCGGCCATCGAGCGCCGATCGACATGTTCTTCCGCTCCATCGCGGCCGCCCGGGGTGACGGCATCGCCATGGTCCTGTCGGGCGCCGGTGCGGATGGCGCCGCGGGCGTCCGTGCCGTCAAGGAAGCCGGCGGCGTCATTATGGTGCAGGAGCCGGCCGAGGCCGACTTTCCCTCCATGCCGCAAAACGCCATCGCGTCGGGCGTCGCCGATTTCGTGGCGCCGCTGGCGCGCCTGGCCGAGCGGCTGGCCGAGGTGGCGCATAGCAAGGAAGCGGTCCGCTCGCTCGACATGGACGGGGGCGCCAACGACCTCCGGCGCATCGTGGCGTTCCTGCGGGCCCGCACCGGCCACGATTTTTCCGGCTACAAGCGCGCTACGGTAATGCGACGCGTGGTGCGGCGCATGCAGGTGTGCCGCACAGACGCTCGACGCCTATGCGGATTACCTGATGACCACGCCGGAGGAGGCAAAGGAGCTCTTTTCCGATCTGCTGATCTCGGTCACGAGCTTCTTCCGCGACGCCCCCGCCTACGCGGCCATGGAACGGCGGGCCGTCAACGCGATCTTCGACGATCTCGACCCCGAGCGGGAAGAAGGTGTCCGGGCCTGGGTGGTGGGATGCGCCACGGGCGAAGAAGCCTACAGCCTCGCCATCCTGTTCCACGAAGAAGCGGCGCGGCGCAAGCTGCACCCCCAGGTGCAGATCTTCGCGACCGACCTCGATGAAGGCGCCCTCGCGACGGCCCGCGAAGGGCGCTATCTCCGCACCATCGAAAACGACGTGTCCGAGGAGCGCCTCGCCCGTTTCTTCATCGACGAGGGCACGCATTACCGGGTTCGCAAGGAACTGCGCGAAAGCGTGTTGTTCGCCACCCATAGCGTGATCAAGGAGCCGCCGTTCCTCCGGCTGGATCTCGTCAGCTGTCGCAACCTGCTGATCTACCTGGAACGCTCGCTGCAGCAGCAGCTATGCTCCATCTTCCACTATGGCCTGAAGCCCGGTCGTTACCTGTTCCTCGGCTCGGCCGAAACGGCCGACGTGGCGACGGATTTGTTCATGCCGCTGGACCGGGAAGCCCGCATCTACGGGGCCCGCCCGCATGCGGTGCAGACGCTGCCGGTGCTGCCGCAATTCGCGGCTCCCGAGCGCTATATCGGCACCAGCCTGCCGACCCGGGTTCCGGTCGAGCGGACGGGCCTGCCGGCCGCCACGCATGTCGCAGCATTGGAGCGGACGGCGCCGGCGAGCGCGCTTGTCGACGATGAGCAGAAGGTCGTCCATCTGTCGCCAAGCGTCGGGCGCTTCATCCTGCTTCCTGCCGGGCCGATCCCGAACCTGTTGCCGTCCATGGTGCGCCCGGAACTGCGCCTGGATCTCCGCCTGGCCCTGGTGCGGGCGCTCGAAGCCCAAGAACCTACCCTGACCCATCCGACCATCGCGGTGCTGGACGGCGAGCGGCGCCGGGTGTCCATGCATGTGATGCCCGTGCCGGTTCAGGAACACATGGGTGCGCAGGCGTTGGTGTTCTTCCTCGATGGGGGCAGCGTCCCGGACGCCGAAGCCTACCAGGCCGCGGCCGACACCCAGCCCGGCGAAGTCCAGCGCCTGCTCACCGAACTCAAGGCCATGCAGGAAGCCCTGGTGGCCAGTCGCGGCGGGCACGAAGCCACGGTACAGGACCTGCGGGCCACCAACGAGGAGCTGCAATCCACCAACGAGGAATACCGCTCGACCGCGGAAGAGCTGGAAACCTCGAAGGAAGAGCTTCAGTCGATCAACGAGGAACTGCACACCGTCAACGCCGAGATGAAAAGCAAGCTATCGAGCATCTCGGTCGCTCACAGCGACCTGCAGAACCTGACCACGTCCACCGATATCGGAACGCTGTTCCTTGATGGCGACCTGCGCATCAAGATGTTCACGCCGCCGATCGCGGAGTTGTTCAATGTCACCAGGGCGGATATCGGTCGTGTCGTGACGGACTTCACCCACCGCCTCGAATATGACGGGATCGAGGATGACGCGCGCCGGGTGCTGAGCGACCTGAGCCCGATCGAGACGGAGGTTCGCAGCAAGAACGGGCGATGGTACGTGGTGCGCCTGCGGCCCTATCGCACGATCGAGGATCGCATCGACGGCACTGTCGTCAGTTTTGTCGACATCACGGCGCGGCGCGAGGCCGAACAGGCGCTGATCCGCTCGGAAGAGCAACTGCGCGCGCTGGTGCGGGCCAGCTCCCAGGTGTTGTATCGCATGAGTCCGAATTGGGACGAGATGCGTGAACTGGTGGGCGGCGGCTTCTTGCCCGACACCAATAGCCCCGACGAGAGCTGGCTGTTGCGTTATATTCCCGAAGACGACCATGCTCGGGTGCGCTACGCCGTCCAGGCGGCCATAGACGCAAAGGCCGTCTTCGAGTTGGAGCACCGGGTGCGAAGCGTGGGGGGCGCGCTAGGTTGGACGCTTTCGCGCGCCATCCCGGTGTTCGACGACGCCGGCAACATCGTCGAGTGGTTCGGCTCGGCCTCGGAGGTAACGGGGCGCAAACACGCCGAAGATGCCTTGCGCGAGAGCGAGGAGCGCTTGCGCCAATTCGGAGAGGCGTCGCAGGACGTACTCTGGATCCGCGACGCGGATACGCTGCAGTGGACCTATCTCACGCCGGCCTTCGAGACGATCTATGGCTTGAGTCGGGTCGAGGCCCTGTCTGGCGACAACTATCGGAACTGGGTTGACCTGATCCTGCCGGAGGACAGGGCCTATGCCGTCAAGAGCATCGAGCAGGTGCGAGAGGGCGGACACGTCACTTTCGAATATCGGATCAGGCGTCCGCTCGATGGGGAGGTGCGGTGGCTTCGCAACACCGATTTCCCCATGCGCGACCCTGACGGGCAGGTGCGGCAGATCGGCGGCGTCGGTCATGACGTGACCGAGCTCAAGCGGGTCGAGGCGGCGCTACGGGACAGCGAGGGCCGGCTGCGCACCTTGATCGAGGGGGTGCCGCAGTTGATCTGGCGATCCTGCGCCCAAGGGCGATGGACCTGGGCCAGCCCGCAGTGGCTCGACTACACCGGGCAGACCCAAAAGGAAAGCCACGGCCTTGGCTGGCTTGCCGTGGTGCATCCAGACGACCATGCCGTGACCGAGATGGCCTGGCAGGATGCAGACCCGCACGGCCGCTTGAATACGGAATTCCGGGTGCGGCGGGCAAGCGATGGGACCTGGCGCTGGCATCAAACCCGCTCGGTGCCGGTGCGTGCGACTCCCAAGCCGAACGAGACCGCTGGACCCATCATCGAATGGCTGGGCACCACGACGGATATTGAAGACCTGAAGCGCCTGCAGGGCCAGCAGCACGTGCTGGTGGGAGAATTGCAGCACCGGACCCGCAACCTCCTGGCGGTGGTGCGTAACGTCGCCCGTCGCTCCATCGACGCGTCGGCCGGCCGGGACGAATATGACGCCCGCCTCGCGGCTCTTGGCCGGGTGCAGGGCTTCCTGTCGCGATCGACCGCCTATGCGGTGCCCTTGGCCGATGTTGTGGCGGCAGAACTCCACGCGACTGGCGACGGCGCGGCCGACAAGGTCGTGGTGGGCGGACCTGCTGTGGTTCTGCCTGGGGAAAGCGTCCAGGCGGTTGCCCTCGCGCTGCACGAACTGGCCACCAATGCCGTGAAATACGGCGCCATCGCTCAACCGGCCGGCCGGCTGTCCGTCACGTGGCAATTGGACGACCGCGACGATGGCCGGCGCTTGGTCATCGACTGGCACGAGACGGGGGTCGTCATGCCGGAAGGCCTGCCCGAACGCCGCGGCTATGGCACTGAATTGATCACCCAGGCGCTCCCCTACCAGTTGCACGCCGAGACGGCTTTGGAATTCACGCCCGATGGTGTGAGATGCCAGGTGATCCTACCCAGCAGCGCATTTAGGAGTCCTGTGTCGGAGGAATTTGCATGAGCGAACTGGCATCGACGGACCTGCATGGTCGTCGTATCCTGGTGGCGGAAGACGAGTACATGATCGCGCAGGAGATCGTCGATGCGTTGTCGGACGTCGGCGCGACGATCCTCGGGCCTGTTTCGCGCCTGAAGGACGCCATACGACTGCTTACCATGGAGAACCGGATCGACGGCGCACTGCTGGACGTCAACCTGTCGAATGAGGCGATCTGGCCGGTGGTCGACGCGCTTCAGGCGCGCGCTGTCCCGCTGGTTCTCGCGACGGGCTATGATACGAGCGCGATTCCGGCCGCCTATGCGGGCCTGCCACGCTGCGAGAAGCCGGCAACGGGACAGGACCTCGCCCGCACCCTCGCCAAGGTCATCACCGACGTGACGCGCGGCTGATCGCCAGATTCATGCAGCCTTGCCGTAAATGGAAGGATCGTCAAACTGTCCCAAGGATGTTTCATTGAGTGCATTGCGACCGAGGGCTTCAGACATGATGTTCAGCACCCTGAAAGGCCGTCTCGTTTTCATTGTCGAGGATGAGTATTTTCTTGCCTTCGAATTGAAGGATGAATTCCTGGCCGCTGGAGCACGCGTACTCGGTCCCGCCCCTTCTGTCGAACAGGCACTCACGCTTCTCGCATCGGAGCCGCGGGTCGACGCTGCTATTTTAAATCTGAACCTGGGTGGCGAGATGTCGTTTCCCGTTGCCGAAGCCTTGTTGAGCCGTGGCATCCCGTTCGTGTTCACCACCGGCTATGGGGATGGCGCTCTCGACGAGCGTTACCCGCAGATCGCGCGATGTGAAAAGCCGACCAACATGCAGGCGCTCCACGCCGCCTTGACGACAGCCCTGACGCCTTGAGCGCGCCGGCCTTACGTCGGAAACGGGAGCGGCATCGCGATGGTGCACCGGACGCCTTCCGTCAAAAACTCGAGCGCGGTTTCAGCCTTGAGCTGGTAAGGCAGCATGCCTTCGATCACTTCCATGCCGAACCCCCGGAACGCTTGCGACGGCTCAGCTCTTTGTTGCCCGGTTTCGGCCCATACGAGGGTGAGACTACGCTCGGGTTCCGTCGTCAACGTCCATGACACATCGATGTGACCACCGGGAGCGGTCAAGGCTCCGAACTTGATCGCGTTCGTCGTGAGCTCGTGCAGCACGAGGCCGAGAAGTTCTGCCTGTTTCGGCTCGATCCGGACGGCAGGCCCTTGAACCGTGGCCCGTTCGCCTTCCTGGATCGCCTGGACGAGAAACTCGTCCGCCACGATCATCGCAAGGTCGGCTTGCCCGTCGGGGCTCGACAGCAGCCCTGTTTGAACGCGCAACAAGGCGTCGAACCGGCCTTCGAGATGAGCGACGAAATCAGCGACCGACGTTTTTCCGGTCGCCGAGCGGCGCATGATGGCGCGCATCAAACCAAGCGCGTTGCGCACCTGATGACGCAGCGTGCTCGGCGCTCCCCTTTCATTGAGCAGGCGGCGCAACCTCATGTTGTCGGCCTGGAGTTGGCCGATTTGACCGGCCTGATCGGCCTGATCGGCGTCTGACATCGTCGCTAGCCTTTTTGGGACGGGGAAGGGAGCAGGTGCAGGTAGTTGGGATTGAACAAGCCAAGAGCTTGCAGGGCAGGTTCGTCGTGAACGACGAGGCGTTTGCCCCGAACTTCCACCAACCCCATTGCCCGGATTTCCTGCAAGGTCCGATTGACATGAACCGGAGACAGGCCAAGCACATCGCCGAGATCCGCCTGCGTAATCGGCAGATCGCACTCGCATCCCTTGGTGAGCCCGACAGCCCGCATGCGAAGCAGCAGCTCGCAAAACAGGTGGGCCAGACGTTCGAGCGCCGTACGCCGCCCGAGATTGACGGTCCATTCACGCTGGATTTCAGCGCTGACCAGCATCTCGAGCCAGAATGCCTTGGAAAGGCTCGGGCTCGTCCGCGTGATCTCCAACATGTCCTTCTCGGCGATGCGGCCCAGGGTGACGGGCGTCAAAGTCCCGATGATGTGGCTCATGGCGTCGAGCGTGAACACGCAGGGATCGCACATGTCGCCGGGGACGAAGAGGGCGATGATCTGTCGGCGACCGTCCTCCAGATGCTTATAACGACAGGCCCAGCCCTCGAGAACGATGTTGAGGTAGCGTGCATGAACGCCTTCCTGGACCAGATCCGTGTGCGGCCGAATTCGTTCGACCCTCTGCATCGATGCATTCAGCCGTGCCTCGTCGTCAGCCGAGAAATTGCCGAGACTCTGGAATTTCCGAAAAACGAAGTTTGACAAGCAAATCCCCCCCGATGGCAGACTAGGGTGCTGTCTCCGCCCATACACTAACCTATGCTACATGCTGTTCCTTTCCGGGACGCTATTCGCATGCGCATGCGCTCGCGCAGCAAGCGTTCGAGGCCAAGGGGCGTGATCTGAACGCCACCCAGGACGATGGTGATGTAGCCTTGTCGGCGCAGGCCTTGGATCTTCTGCACTGGAGGAAACTTCAGCAGTTCAACGGGGCCGCAGGCTTCCTGCAGAATGACCAGATCCTCGGTGGAAAGCGGTGTTTCGGACGACGGGTCCAGGCGGATCGAGGGGGCTTGCACGCGTCACCGGCCATCGTTCACGTGGAGATCCGCTCCGTCTTGGGCGTCGTCCGGAAACCGTCCCAGGACGGCCAGGACAGCCAGGCGGCACAAGCGGCGTTCGTCGTTTTCGCCCTTGCGGGCCAGGCACATCACATGGTCTGCAACGGCGAGGCGAAGGTCGGTTTGTTCGGCTGCGGCGCCCACGATGCCGATGGCCTTGTCATAAGCACGGTTGATCGCCGCCACAGTCTCAGGTGCGAAGATGGATGTAGGCTGAGATATCGTCATTTCAACGAAGCTCCATGATGCCGACGATCATGGATAAGATCAACTCTCGAGCCTGTTCACTTACCCAGGTTAGAACAGGATGATTTATGCTCAACGTTCAAATCATGAAAAAGGCCCACCTTCAGAGAAGATGAGCCTTCCATCTGCAGACGATAAGGTGCTTGTGATATGAAGGTGCTTAATATCTGTGTTGACAACGAGCATGGAATACCCGTTTCAGCCTCGTGGTTGCAATAACATCAGATAAAGCGAGCGCCGAAACTTGCATTATTCTGGGTGCCATCGACGGTCTTTCGCCATAACGCCCTCTCGATCCGGTTCGCTTCGGGGGTTGCGCAGCTTGCCTGCAAGGATTGAACACCCTGCTGATCAAGCCAGAATGACGGCCGCCCAGACCAGCACGCAAGCGCCGGTCCACCCGACGATCCTCACCGTAGCCTTCAACGAAGCCCGCCACTCCAGATGAGGCAGAGATGGCAAACCGTGGGTCTGACCGATGACCGCGTGCAGACGAAGAGGTCGCCACGAAACCGCGATCGTTGACGCAAGCGCAATGATCATCACTGTGAAAACAAGCCGTCGCAGCATGAGGGATCCAAAGAGATGTTCCTTCAAGCGCGTAGATTACCGTGAACATGGTCGTGGCACGCTTGCCTATGACAGAGCGGGCATATTTTAAGCTGGGCGATTTGGCTTCCGGCCATCCGCAAACGCGAATTCCATCGGTTGTTATGACGGACCTTTGGCGCGTTCGACTGCCTTGGACTCCATGGCGGACGCGAGCGAGATCTACCGGCGGGATCGAGGTCGTCCCGAACAGAAAGGAGCGGCACACCCCTGATCGGTCATACGGATGCTGCTCAGGATCGCGCGCCAGCTTTGCGCGGCGCAGAGTGCGCCGCACCCCCGACAAACCGGCAGAATATCGCCTATGTGAGTGCAGGCTACAAACAACGCTGCCACCGTGCTGTTACTTAGCAGGGGGCTTTGCGATGAACGACAATTTCGACGGGCATCTTCTTGGTCAGCGTTCAAACCAGTCCGAAGACGCGTGGCTGATCCATCTTCAAGAGGTCCGGGCCGTCGGCGTCCGCGCTTTAGCTAAACCCGAAAGTCTCACCATGGGCGAAATCCAGGATATCGCCATGGGGTTCCTCATGGCCTCTGGCCATTTGAAGCGTAAGGCGTCCTCGTTGACCTGAACTTCGGATCAACAGATCCGCGCTATTCTCGACGCGTCCTGACCTTTAAAAAAGCTCGGAATGTTCTGTCGGCAACAGTGCAGGCGAGCGCAGCACTGACGGAACGTTGAACTGGTAAAATGCCTATTTTGCGATTTCGGCAATTTGGTCACGGCTTTCGGCGGCGGCCATGCAAAGCGTAAAACACGCCCATCGCCCCAGGTCGAGATTTCCAAACAGCCTTTATGAAGACATCGCCCCCCTGCCCCGCTCGCCAATCCGGAGGACATAGATGCGCTGAACCAGGCCGGTTCAGACTCTCGACCGAGCAATCAGTCACCAGTCACAACGTCTTTTCAGGCGTGATGCAAAGGGCTTTTCAACATTCTGAGCGGGGCGGGTTCGGTGGAGCGGCGCTCGCTCAGCTCACCTTAGCGCTCAAAGCAAAGAAGCCCTCGAGCCTCACGGCACGGGGGCTTCTTGATCTTTGGTTGCGGGGGCAGGATTTGAACCTGCGGCCTTCAGGTTATGAGCCTGACGAGC
>NZ_JARPVX010000059.1:0-23422 GCF_033947565.1 Lichenihabitans sp. Uapishka_5 | reverse complement strand
TCGATACGCCGCCTTCAAACCACCGTCGTCACCCAGTTTCCCACATAGCTCCCCAGCATCGGCGCCTCGCCGTGCACTGCCCGTCCTGCGGGGTGCGGGTCGTCGCGCCTGTGGCGGAGGCGGCGCGGGGCACGCCGTTCGGTCCACGACTGCATGCAGTGGCAACGTATCTGAAGACCTTCCAGGCGCTGTCCTACGAGCGGCTGCAGGCGGCGCTGTCCGACCTGTTCGGTTTGAGGCTGAGCCAAGGCGGCCTGATGAACCTGCTCCGCCGTGCGCAAGCGCGCTTCCGTCTCGGCCGCGAGGAGGCCGTCTCGACCCTGCGCCGGGCCGCGGTGGTCGCCTCGGACGAAACCGGCGTGCGCATCGAGGGCAGCAACGCCTATCACTGGGTCTTCCATGCGACCGAGGCCGTGGTGCACACGGCCTCCCCGACGCGCGGTGCCATCGTGGTGCGGGAGATGATGGACGGGCATCGGCCCGCAGTGTGGATCTCGGATCGCTACACGGCCCAACAGGGCCATGCGGTCGCCCACCAGACCTGCCTCGCGCATCTGGCCCGCGATGTCGCCTACGTCGTCGAGACAAGCGACGATCCGGTCCCCTGGCGCCTGCAGCTCTGGTTGCAATCCGTGTTCGCCCTGGCCGAGCGCGTCACCGATCTGGCCCCCTCGACGCTCGCCGCCAAGTGCCGAAGCCTGGATCGACAACTCGGCGCCATCCTCGGCACGCCGAGTCGCTGCGATCTGACGCGAGCCATCCAAGCCAAGATCGGCCGGGCTCGCGATCAGCTCCTGGTCTTCCTCTCCCATCCCGGGACGGTCGAACCCACCAACAACGGTTCAGAGAGGCTGCTACGCCCATCCGTGGTCCAGCGGAAGGTAACCAACGGCTACCGCGCCATGTGGGCCGCTGCGGGCGAGGCCGACATCCGGACCGTCGTCGATACCGCGCGCCTCACAGGCAGCAGTCCCTTCGCCACCATCCTCAAAACCGTCGGCGCCTAAACCCTGCTGTCATAGGGGTGGGTAATTACGCGCCAGCGCCGCCTTGGCTGTGTTCGTGAGTTGCGACAATCCCTACTCGGCGTTTTGTTACCTACTTCTGCTCGTGGTATTCGCCCCCATTGCTTGCGGGAACACGCTCTTCGGTCTCCTCCGCACGCGGACGCTGCTGATGTTGGGTGAAATCAGCTATAGCGTCTACGTGCTACACGGAGTTGTTCTGTTCGGCCTCTACACGCTGGCGCAGCCCAGCGCCTTGCTTAATGCGAGCACGCCGGGACGCCTTTTCTCGCTTCTTCTCATCGCATCGACAAGCACCGTCGCGATGGCCACGCTGGTCCACATCGCCATCGAGCGGCCTGCCCTTCGGCTTGGTCGTCGGTTCACGGCGATCAGCAGGGAGCAGGAACTCGCAGCGCCGTAACCAAGGCCTACGGCGGCTGGAGATAGCGACAAGGCTGTCTATGGTTTATAAGACACCTGATTTTAAATGATTTGTTGCCGACGTAGCAGAAGGTCTGGCATGGACGCGGATCTTTGAGCGGCGCGCATTCGGGACAGTCAAATTGTCCCCTCGTCGTTGATCTCGACGGAACGCTGCTCAGGACGGATCTGCTCGTCGAGTCCTTCTTCACCTTGTTGTCGCATCGGCCGCATGAAACCATCGGCGCCCTCCAGGCCTTGCGGCTTGGCCGGGCCGCGCTCAAGGCCAAGCTTGCGGATCAGGCAGTCTTCGAAGTCGCCAGCTTGCCGTTCAACGAAGAGGTCCTCGCCTATGTCGTGGGCGAGAAGGCAAAGGGTCGAAACATCTATCTCGCTTCGGCGTCGGACAAGCGGCTTGTCCAATCGCTCGCCGATCACCTCGGCATCTTCGATGGCGTCTTCGGCTCGGAAGACGGGGTCAACCTCGCGGGGCAGCGGAAAGCCGATCTGCTTTGCGCGATTTTCGGCGAAGGCGGTTTCGACTATATCGGTGATGCTCCGGTCGATGAGGCCGTGTGGCGGAGAGCGCGTGGCGTGTTCCTGGCCGATGCGCGGCCATCCCATCTGGACGCCGTCCGGCGGTGGGCGCCGCATGCCGAGGCGATCGGCACGCGCCGGTCGTTCGTTTCGGGTCGGGTCTGGCTCGACTACGTCCGGGCGATGCGGCTGCACCAATGGCTGAAGAACGTCCTCGTCCTTGTGCCAGCCCTGGCGGCGCATCGTCTGGGTGGGTCCTTCCTCGCGTCCGTCCTCGGGTTCATCAGCTTCAGCCTGTGCGCGTCGAGCGTCTACATCCTCAACGATCTTCTCGATCTTCGGAGCGACCGGGCCCATGCGCGCAAACGGCTGCGCCCGTTCGCGGCCGGCCGCATCCCACTCGTCAAGGGCGCGCTGTTGTTTCCGGCGCTTCTCGCGTCCTCGTTGCTCGTCGGCCTGTTTCTGCCCTGGCGATTCCTGCTGGTCCTTGTTGGCTACTACGTGCTGACCTGCGCCTATTCGTTTTGGCTGAAACGCAAGACGCTGGTCGATGTGGTGACGCTGGCCTGCCTCTACGGTACGCGCCTCGTCGCGGGCAGCGCGGCCGCCTCGATCGCTTTGTCCCCATGGCTGGTCGCCTTCTCGATCTTTATTTTCTTCTGTCTCGCCCTTGTGAAGCGTTGCGCCGAACTCGTGGACAGCAAGGCACGGGGGTGCAGCGGTTTACTGGCCGGGCGTGGCTACGCCACCGAGGATTTTCCCGTCCTGCAGGCCATGTCGACGGCGAGTGGCTTTGTTTCGGTGCTGGTTCTGGCGCTCTACATCGACAGGCCCGCGATCCGTGCGCTTTATAGCCATCCCGCCCGCCTTTGGCCGATCGCGGTGCTGCTGCTCTACTGGGTCAGCCGTACGATCCTGATGACGCATCGCGGCCTCATGCATGACGATCCCGTCGTCTTCGCGGTCAAGGATCGCACCAGCCTGCTGGTCGCCCTGGCCTGCGTCCTCCTGATGGCGGCGAGCATATGACGTCCGCCAGGCTGCGCCTCGCCGCGGTTTACGCCGTGTTTGCCGCCATCGCGGCGGGCCTGAACCTCGGGACCCAATGGTGCTGCGTCGCCTTGGCCAGTAGGATGGGGGTGCCGCTATCCATGGCGCTGTGGCCTGCCCTCGTGGTCGGGACCGGAACGGGTCTCGTGGTCAAATACGGACTCGACAAGCGTTTCATCTTCGACGACCGGTCGAAGGGTTTGAAGGCGCATGGCCGGCAATTTTCGCTATATACGCTCATGGGCCTCACCACGACCGCGATCTTCTGGGGAACCGAGTTCCTCTTCTCACGCCTCGATCCGTCTGGGCGCCTGATCTATCTCGGGGGCGCGATCGGGCTCGCGGTCGGCTATGTGGTGAAATACGAGCTCGATCGACGCTTCGTCTTCACGGGGCGCAATACGGCGGCGGACGCCCGGTGATTCTCTCGGGATGGGGCCGGTTTCCACGCGTCGAATGCCCGTTGCTCGAGGTGCGCCACGAGGCTGAAATTGCCGCCGCAATCGCAGGGTCGCGCTCCATCATCGCCCGTGGCAACGGCAGGGCTTACGGCGACGCCGCCATGAACCCGGCCGCGACGTTGTCCATGCGTCGCCTGTCGCGCCTGATTGCCTTCGATGAAGCCACGGGTCTGCTGGCTTGCGAAGCCGGGACCCTGCTTGTCGACCTCGTTCGTTTGTTTGTGCCGCGCGGCTGGTTCGTTCCCGTGACGCCGGGCACGAAGTTCGTCACCGTCGGCGGCATGATCGCAGCCGACGTGCATGGCAAGAACCACCACGTGGCCGGCGCCTTCGGCGATCACGTGCTGTGGCTCGACCTGATGGGGGCGGACGGCGCCGTGCGTCGCTGCAGCCGGGAGGTTGAGCCTGACCTTTTCTGGGCGACGTGCGGCGGCATGGGTCTGACGGGCGTCGTGCTCCGGGCGGCCTTTCATCTGGTGCGGATCGAAACCGACCTGATCCGACAGGTGACCCACAAGGCGGCGAACCTCGACGAGGCCATGACCGTGTTCGAGTCGAACGGCGACATCCCTTATTCCGTCGCCTGGATCGATTGCCTGTCCCAGGGCGAGCGGCTGGGACGGTCCCTGATTACGTTGGGGGCGCATGCGACGGCGAATGCCGTGCGGGAAGCCGGCAGGCGGCCTTTCGATGGTGCCGCGCCGAAGCGCGCCTTGCGGGTTCCCTTCGATGCACCGGGTTTCGCACTCAACCGGTGGAGCGTCAAAGCCTTCAACGCGCTTTATTATCGGCGCGGGACGCCCGGCACCGCCCTGGTGCCGATCGAAAGCTACTTCTACCCGCTGGACGGCCTCCTGGATTGGAACCGCATCTATGGGGCGAACGGCTTCGTGCAGTACCAGTTCGCCCTGCCGAAAGCGGCTGGGCGGGAGGGTCTCCGAAACATCCTCACCCGGATCGCCAAGCATGGCAGCGGCTCCTTCCTGGCCGTTCTGAAGCTGTTCGGCGCCGGTCGGGGATTCCTGTCGTTCCCCGTCGAAGGCTACACTCTCGCCTTGGACTTTCCCGCCACGGTCGCGAACTTCAACCTTCTGACGACGCTCGACGCGATGGTGGCGGAGGCCGGGGGCCGGATCTACCTAGCCAAGGATGCGCGTTCCGCTTCGGCGACGGTGCTTGGCGGCTATCCTGAACGCGCGCGGTTCTCGGCCCTGCGGGACCGGGTCGACCCCGGCCGCCGCTTCGCATCGCTGCAATCGCAAAGGCTCGGACTTTGACGGACAAGACCACGCTATCGCCCGTTCTGGTGCTCGGCGCCACCTCGGACATCGGGATGGCGGTCGCCCATCGCTGCGCCGAATCCGGCGCCGACCTCATCCTGGCGGCCCGCGCTTCCGAGCGGCTCGAAGGCGATGCGCAGGATCTCCGGCTTCGGCATCGGATCGCGGTCGATGTGGTGGAATTCGACATCCTGGCGGATGTGCCCGGCGCATGGATCGACCGGCTGCCAAGACTTCCCGAGGCTGTGGTCTGCGTCGTGGGCCTGCTCGGCGATCAGGCCGCTTCAACGCGCGACGGGGCCGCGGCCGAGCGCGTGATGACCACCAACTACGTGGCTCCCGCGCTCCTGCTTGGCGAATTCGCGAACCGGATGGAGGCGCGGGGCAGCGGCGTCATCGTCGGCGTGAGTTCCGTCGCAGGCGATCGGGGCCGGGCCAGCAACTACGTTTATGGTGGAGCCAAGGCCGGCTTTACGGCCTTTCTGTCCGGATTGCGGGCGCGCTTGTCACGCACGCCTGTTCGGGTCGTGACGCTGAAGCCCGGCTTCGTGGCCACCAAGATGACGGCCGGCATGACCTTGCCACCTCTTCTCACGGCCCAGCCCCGCGAAGTGGCCGAGGCGACCTGGAAGGCCCTCCAAGGAGGGCGTGATGTGATCTATGTGCGGCCCGTCTGGCGATTGATCATGTCCATCATCGCGATGGTGCCCGAGCCCATCTTCAAGAAGATGCGCTTTTGAAAGCCCGGTTGCATCGGCCGGGGCGGCAGCCCGTGGCGATTGACGCCCGAGCGGTTCCCAGGCCATGAGCAGCGCAGCCCGTCGAGGAGTGATCAATCCTGTCTCTGCCTGAACTCGATCGGTTTCGCGAGAAGCCGTTGGTCGTCTTCGCTCAGGTCCACTACCTGGATGTTTGGCGCAAGATCGGGGCGTCGCTGGCGCGCCGCATGAGCGTGCCCTTCGATCTGGTGGTGACGACGTCGCACGATCCCGCCTCGATCTTCAGGCCGCGGACGCGTCACTTACGCTCGTTCCGCGTGCAGGTCGTCGAAAATCGGGGACGGGACGTGCTGCCGTTCCTGCGGGCCCTGGCCGAGGCGCCCGATTTCGAGATCGGTCTCAAGATCCATACGAAGAAGTCGCCGCAGCGGGCAGATGGTGCCCAGTGGCTCGCCCTGCTGCTTGCCTCGCTGCTGCCCTCCAAGCGGGGCGTGCGGGACATCGTTGCCCGCATGGCGGCCGATCCCCGGATCGGCTTCGTGGCACCGCACGGCTTCTGCCTTCCCGTGAAGCCCTGGGTGCTGCAGAACGGCGCCGCCATGGAGGCCGTGATGGCCGACATCGGCCACAGCCTGTCAGACGCCGATATGGTCGATGCTTATTTCGCGGCGGGCAACATGTTCTGGTTCCGTCGCGACGCACTCGGGATGCTGGCGGCCGAGAGCCTACCCGCCTTGTTCGAAAGCGAGGCGGCGCAACTGGACGGCACGGTCGCCCATGCGATGGAACGCGTCTTCCCGGTGGAGGCGCGGCGGCAGGGTTACCTCACCGTCGCGATGCCGGCCTTACTGGCATCGGATCCCGCACAACCGGCGGCGGCGATCATCACGGCCACGCGCCTGCACACGGAAGAGCCTAACTTCCTGTTCCCCGCGCCTTACGTCTCGCCCGCTTCGGCGGAGTTTAAACCGCCGATGCGCGAACAATTGTTGCAGGCAATCATGCCCTTTGTCGGGAGGGTGCCCCGACCGCTCCGCCGGATCGTCGGGATTGTTGTGCGCGGCGGCCGCCGCTGAGGACCCCTACCCTGGTCCGCGTTCCGCAAAGATTTCGTTGAGGCGTGTCGCAACAATGCGTCCGACGGTTTCGGGCCCATAGCGCGATTCCACGAAGGATCGACCGGCGCGGGCCTTCTCGGCGGCCTCCTCAGGGTTCGAGACCACGCGGACCATGGCGGCCATGCAGGAGGCTTCGCTCGGCTCGGCCCACATCTGGTTGCTCGCGAAATGGACGTAGTCGCGCGGGCCGACCTTCCGGAGCGCATAGGACACCGGGTAACCGGTTTCTTCGGTCACGAACTCGGTGTTGCCCGAATAGCCCGTCGCGATCACGGGTTTGCCCATGGCCATCGCCTCGGCCATCCCGAGGCCGAAGCCCTCGGAGCGGTGCATCGAAACGTAGCAATCCGCGGCCTTCATCAGCGATAACAGTTCGGGCCGGGACAGGTGAGCGTCGATCACCGTGATCCGGCCATCGTGACGGGCCGCAGCCTGGATGGCTTCCCGGATCTCGGGGTGCATCGTCGAAGCGGATGATTTGACGATCAGTCCGACCGGGCTGGCAGGTTCCGGGAACGCATTGCGAAACGCGCGGATGACCGCCAACGGATTCTTGCGACTCGGGAACGAGTGATAGTCGAACGAGAACAGGAAGTAGAACCGGTCGTCCTGCAGGCCGAAATGCGCCTGCCCCTTCGACTCCCATGCCGGGATGGTGACGCAGGGCGGCACCACCGTGATCCTGCGCGGGAAGATGCTGCGAAAGCTGTCGGCCACAAAGGCGTTCGGCAGCCACAACTCATCGATGCCTTCGAGCTTGGCCACCCAGGCTTCGGGAGCCTCGCTCAACTCCCAATAGGTTCGCAGGATGTTGTAGCTCCGCGCGAAATGCTTGGGGCCGATATGGGCCAGGACGGTCGGCAGTTCGTCTGGCGTCAGGTACGCCACATTGACGGCGTGCGGCCGGATGGTGTCGTAGCGTTCGCTCATGAACGGTCCGAGATGGCGACCTTCGATGCCGAGATTGACCGGGTAGATGTTGAACGGCACGTCCGCGGCGCTCATGGCATTGGCGAGATCGCGCGACGACTGGCCCAATCCGAGTTGCCCTTCCACATAGCCGATCAGCAGCGTGGAGCCGGGCGGCGGCGGAGCGGGAAGCCGGATCCGTGAGGCCGGTTTCACCAAGCGTCGCGCCAGCGAGGATACTTGCCGCGACCTGTGGTGCAGAAACAGGCGGAGCTCGGCGGTCGTCGAGCGGCCGGCATGGAAGAAGCCTCCGCGCTCCCAATCCGCCCCGAGTTGCATCGTCAGGCGCCCTACCGTCTGGACGCGCCGGGCCGTCAATCCGCTGACCCGCCGCACCAGGCTGGTGGCCGAGGGAGGCGTCAGGGTGGCGATCGCATCCTTGTCGGCGGGGCGCAGCTTCAAGGCCTCGATGACCCGGGACGGGTCACGGGCCTGGGTGTCGCCCAAGGCGTTGTACATCCCCATCGCGCTATGCCGCAGGGTGAAGCGGCACCGGACGTCGAGAACGCCGCGCCGCCCGAGCGCCGCGCGATCCTGCAGGCTCAAGGCGAAACTCCGAGCCAGGAGGGCCACGAGATCATCGAGGTCCGGCTCATGCCCCGAGGGCGCGGCCGCAAACGTCAGCGCGTCCGGGAACGCCATCCCGGCCGTCGCGCCATAACGGCCGAACAGGCATGGGACGCCGGAGGCCTGCGCCTGAAGGACGTTGACCATCACGCCTTCGCCGCAGGATGCATCGATCATGTAATCGACGGAGCGATAGATGCCGGCCAGTTCGCTCGCCGGGAGCGGCGCCAGCACGGCCTGGACTTCCACGCCCTCGGGTTCGAACCGGAGGGTCTCCAGCGGGCCGGCGCGATAGCTGGAATCGGGCGCGCGGCCCAGGCACTCCTGCAACCCGACCCCGAGAAGGCGAAGGCGCGCCCGGCGCCCGCCCGTCTTGAACCGATGCCAGGCTTTGAGGATCACCGCGAGGGAGCGGCTTTGATGGCCGTCGACCATGGCGAGATAGGTGGTTTCATCACCCCGGACGCCGATCGGACGCCAGGGATGGAAGATGTCGGGTTCGATGCCGAGCGGCACCACCGCGGCGGCGACACCCAGGCCCGCAAAGGCAGCCCGCGTCGCCTCCGAAGTCACCAAGATGCCCCGCGCTGCCGCCCCATGCTGCCGCCAGCTGTCGGGCAACCGTACGCCCTCGAAGGGCGTGTAGAGGTAGGGTGTCGCGGGTCCGTCGGGATAGCCGATCGAGAGTTCTGGAGCTTCCCGATCGAGAAGGCCGTAGCGCTCCAGATAACGGCGCAGATCGGCGCCATAGGTTTGCGTGAGGTCCCCGGGGAAGCGGACGGAGGGCGCGAGGCTCAGGGCATGGCCGAGCAGCTTATCGGCGAAGTAGAGCTTGTTCTTGGCGATGTAGTCGGCCTTGCGGGTCGACTTCTCCTTGCCGAAGGTCGAGCTCGAATGATGTTCGATCTGGGTGCGCGGGAGATAGGCGCAGTTCCAGCCGGCCCGGCGGAGACGGAAGCCGAAGTCGGCATCTTCGTGGTAAAACCCGTATTCGTTGTCGAGGAAGCCGACCTCCTCGATCGCCGCCATACGGATCAGCACGCAGGTGAGCTCGCAGAAATCCGACTCGAGCCGTTCGCTCGCGGCCCCCGCATCCTCCAGGTCATGGAAGAAGGCGACGCGCTCGAGGCTCCACAGCACACGATACGACAGGGGCTGATGGTCGAGCGCGGGGTCGATGATGATCTGGGCCGGTGCCACGATGGCAAGCCGCGGATCCTCATCGAGCGCCGCGGCCATTTCGGCCATCACGTCGGTGCGGAAGACGATGTCGTTGTTGGCGACGCAAAGATAAGGGATGCCGCGGGACTTGGCGATCTCGGCGCCAATGTTGCAGGCTTCCGTGTAGGTGTGCGGGCGCCCGAGCTGCACGAGCTCGACGCCCGCCTCGGCGCAGATCGCGGCCGTGGCGTCGGTACTGCCCTGGTCGAGCACCACGACGCTGGCGGCCGGAAAGCGGATCGTCGGCAGCATCTGCTCGAGCAAGGCGCCGCCGTTGATCGAGGGGATGACCAGGAGGGAGCGGTGTGAGCTGTCGTGCATTCCAAACCGAGACGCGTGGCCGCCGAAGGATGCCCTCCTCGCGCGCCATGACCGAAGCCGATCGATAAGGAGCTTCAAGGCTTAGAGCAAGCCGGGAGGCTTGGGCGCACGATGGGGGAAGCCGGTCCGGCCGGCGCTGCGACATCCGTGGCTTGCGCGTTGGGGTCGCGGTTCAGGGCCTCGCGGCATGCACGCCCGAGGTCGGTCGATGCCTGCCAGCCGTTTGCGCCGGCTGGGCCAGCGCCCTTCCGGGTCGCTCGCTGCAGTCCTCCGTCAAATGGGTTAGGGTCCGAAACGACTCCGGGGCGAGTGACGGGCGCGGCTCGGACCTGATCGGCTTGTCGCAGCGAGAGGATCTCGAATGATGCATGGTCGCGCGCTCCTTTCGGCCGATGACAGATCGGCTCCGCTCGACCCGCGCCTTTGAGGTCGGCGTTCCTGTCTGGTCCTTGGCGCGGGATCGCGGAGCGGGCCGCGGAAGTGTGGAAACGTTTGCGCCCGTGGCGCCACAGCATGGGTTTTGCCGATCTGCAGGATCTTGTGCAGGAGAGTGACGGCTCTCTGGTCAGCACAGGCTTCCATCCCCGGGCAGACCTGATCAGCGATCGTGCTCGGCCGCCGAGGCGATGGTGCTGGTTGGTCTTCACGACGGCCAGCCGGGGTGAGGGCGCTACCCTGCCTCGGCTATTGGTTGGCCAGGGCGGATCGCCTGCCATTGCGCCGATCTTGCTTGGCCCGGTCAGCCGCGCTGCCCCGCCCTTGCTGCTCCGCCTGCCCGATCACGTCAGCAGCCTTCAGCTTCTGCCGGGGAACGCTCCAGGCCCAACCAACATCGCAGGCGTCCGGATCACGGAAGTCGGGAAGCTGCGTTTGCTTGCGACCCTGATGCTGGAAGATCCCCGGGCCGCCTGGCGGGCCTATCGTGCGACGCCGTCCTTCGCCCATTTCAAGACGAAGCTGATCGAAACCCGGCAAGCGCGCCAGCTTTCGACGGGTGGTCCCGACTGGCTCCACGTTTACGCGTCTGGCGAGCATCCCGGTGCCATCACCTTCGATGGGGGCACCAGCTTTGCCATCGTGCTCGACGCTGCTGGGGCCAGGGCTGCAAATCTGGATGCGGCTATGGCGAGCCTCATGGCGCAGACGTATCCGCGGTGGCAATTGGTGGTTCGCAGTCCGGCAGATCCGGCCGCCGTAGACGTCCTGCGCCAGTGGACGGCTCGCTCATCTGCGATTTCGGTCCTTGGCAGCCGCGCGGCGCGAAAGCCATCGTCGAACGCGATCGAGAGCGACGAGGCCGACTACATCCTGTTCATGGACGCAGACACCGTTCTCGAGCCGCACGCCCTCGCCCGCTTCGCGGCCGCGGCGGCCGCTGAAGATGCGGATATGGTCTATGGCGACGGCATCCTCACCGAACAGGACGGACGCTACATCGCCCTCAATGCCCTTCCCGTATTTTCCCACGAAAGTTACCTGCGATCTCCCCGTCAGTTCGGTCCCATCGTCTTGCGTGGTGCCGTCTTGCCGACGACGGATGGCCGCGATCTCTGGGTCCGTACCGACGATGTCGCGATGATACTGGGTGCCCTGGAGCATCGGCTCCGCATCGTCCATGTCCCGGATGTCCTGTTCCGCAGCTGGCCGGCCCACCGTGCGGCGGCTTCGCAGCACAGGGTGGCCGAAGCGGCCGCGCATCTCCGGCGCCTGGGGTATGCCGACGCGGTTGTCGCTCCTGCCGGGAACGGGGATGTGTTCGCGGTTCGCCGTCACGCGCGACACGACGGCAAGGTCCTGGCCATCGTCCCCACGAAGAACCGGCGCGCGCTTTTGGAGACATGCGTCGCGTCCCTTGGGGCAACGACGCGAACCGGTCAGGTCGACATCGTGATTGTCGACCACGAGTCGACGGAGGCGGACACCCTGGCGTATCTGGACCAGGTCTCTCGAAGCGGTGTGAAGGTGCTGCGGCACGGAGGGCCGTTCAATTACAGCACCCTCAATAACGCGGCGGTCTCACGGTTTGGAGGGGGCTACCCCTTTTATCTTTTCCTCAACAACGACATCGAGGCGGAAACCGAAGGCTGGCTCGACGCCATGCTCGATCTTGTTCTGCAACCGGACGTCGGCGTGGTGGGTGCGACGCTCCTGTATCCTGATCGCCGCATCCAGCATGCGGGCGTGGTGGTCGGCATGGTGGGGGCCGCCGAGCATGCCTACCGATTTGCGCGCCTGGACGATTACCTGCACCTGCGGCAGGGTCCGCATCTGACGCGCCAATACAGCGCCGTGACGGGAGCCTGCATGCTGGTGAGCGCTGCCGCCTTCTCGGCGGTCGGAGGTTTCGACGAGAAACTCGCGGTCGGGTTCAACGACATCGATCTCTGCCTGCGCATCGGCGCAACGGGGCACCGCATCCTGCAATGCGCCGAGGCCGTGCTGGTCCATCACGAGTCTGCGAGCCGTGGCAAGTCGCACGACGGCCGCGACCCCCACCCTGACGACACGCGATTGTTCTACGATCGGCACGCGCGCATCCTGGAGGAAGGAGATCCTTTCTTCTCGCCCCTTCTCGATCCAACCGACGCGCTCTTCGTTCCACGGCCATTGGTCTCGAGGCAAAGCCACCTGCGCCTCAGGGCGATCGTTCACGATGCCCCGTTGCAGCGTCTCTAATGCAGGAACGGCCACAGGGATCGATGTTGTCGATCGGGGATCTGTGGCCAGTGCGCGACGTTATGGACGATGACGGTGATGTCGTAGGGGAGAACCGAGGCGTAGGGTTTGCCGCCCCAACAAAACATCCATGGCGTCACCGTCCAAGCCAGCACCAAGCCGGCGATGAGGCTGGTCGGCACCGCCTCGAGCCATGCTCGATCATAAAGCCAGTAGCATGCAATGACCGGGAAGGTAATGCAGGCGAAAACGCGCGTATTGTCGAAAACCCCTATGCTGACCACGAGGGCGCCGGCGAGCGCTGCGTATAAGGGCCACCGATGCGGCGCGGTCTTCACATCCCGCATCACGATGATCCAACCGAGGCCCAAGAGGCTTGCCAAAACGAACGGCAAGCCGAGGGCGCTCGTCGCAAAGGCCTGCCCGAGCTCGCTGAGAAACGAAACCGAACGGTCGTGGTCGAAGGTGATGTGGTTGTGCCGGACGATCATCGCCAGAATGGCTCGTCCGGTCAGCAGTCCGACGATGGCCCATGCGGCTCCGCGAAGCCGCGTCTTCTCCCCCGGACAACGCCAATACGACAGGCCCAGCGCGACAGCGAGCGCCGCGAAGCCGAGAAGACCTTGTTCGAAATGCTGCAATCCGAGTCCCAGGCCGAAGATAAAGGCGAGCCAGGGACGATGCAGGCTGGCCATGATCAGCGCCATCAGCGCGAGTGTCAGGGAGTCGTATCCGATCCAGTAAAGATGGGTCCACGATACGGGGAGGATGGCGAAGATGCAGATTGCCTTTCGCCACTCCTCCAAAGGCAATGTCCGGTACAGCGATAAGCCGACGGTCAAGAGGAACAGGCACGAAAATCCGACGTGAAGCAGCGTGAATGGCCATTGGCCGGAAATGCCGACGCTATAGGCGATGAATGGTCCCAGCCAATTGGTGAAAAGGATCTGTGCGGATCCGGTGTAGGGATTCGCGAAAGGATCAAGCGCCAGCGTATTGAGGGATGAAATGCTTGGTATCGTCCAGACGCCCGCGCGCAAGAATTCGAGCAGCAGCAAGCATGCCACGAGCCCTGCAGGGCGCATTTGCCTAATGCGCCGTTCTGTGGCCGAGAAGACGTCCATGATCAGGCGATGCCATTCGATTTGAGGATCGAGGTCCAGCCGGGCGATGGTCTTGGAAATAGGGTAACATTGCAACGCAGGGGCATGCATCGACGATGCTCAGGGCAAATTACACGGGGATAAATTTGGCTTCTTCACAGGTCGGAGATGCATAGCTTCCGTAAGCTGACCGGAGCGATCGACCCGCTGGCCCTCGTGGTCATGGCCGCTACGTTTCTCGTCCTCGCACCCCTGTATCCCACCTTCCCCGCCCTCGGCTTGGACGCCGCATGGGCCTACGGGATGTCCTATGCGACCGGCGCGGGCTTGCGTCTCGGCCACGATCTTCTGTGGACCTATGGCCCCCTCGGGACGCTGTTCGACGGCGCGTACAATCCGCTAAATTACGGCCGGACCCTCTTGTTCGCAGGGCTCCTCAGTGCCGCTTTGACGATCGGATTTGCGCGCATCGCCCATCCGCGCGCGGGTGTTCTGCTCCTGCTGCTGCCGGTCATCGTGGCGCGGGAATTGATGTTCGATGCCCTGGCGGCGTCGCTGGCCGTCGTGTTTCTGCTGGTCGTGACATCGAAGGATCGGGATCGATCCTGGGCGGCGGTTCTGGCCGGGCTCGCCTTCACCTTGGGAATGCTGGCCGACATCAAAGGCAGTTACGTCATTCCCGCCGCCGTCGGGGGCGGCCTCGGGTGCTTTCACCTTCTGCTGCTGCGCCACCTCCGCATCGTCCTGCTCGTGATGGGCTGCGCCTTGCTGGGGTTAGTGATGCCTTGGCTGGTCATGGGGCAAGGTTTGAGCGATCTGCCGTCCTACCTCGGCGTGCAATTCGTCTTCATGTCCGGGTTCTCGGCCATGGCGCAGCCGGGCCCTGGTGCGCCGATCGGGGTTTATTGGCTCGCCGTCGTCATCCTGGCAGGGTTTGCCGTCGCGGGCGCGCCACGGGGCCGCTGGACCGTGACGGCGGGCCTTCTGCTCACCGCCTTCTTCGTGTTCAAGGCCGGCTTCGTCCGCCAGGATGGTCATACATTTTTCGCCGCGGCCTTCCTGCTGTTCAGCGGATTGGCGCTATGCTTTGCGTCTCGCGGCTGGGTCGGCGTGGTTCCCCTTCTCGCCGGGTTCATCGGATGTCACGCGATCGACGGATCCGGGCCTTTGGCGATGCTGCGACGAGCCGCGATCGTGACGGCGCAAAACCTGGATGGCATGCATCTTGGTCCTAGCTTCCCGCAGATCTATGCGGATGCACAGCAGGCCATTCGCCAAGCCAAACCCTTGCCGGCCACCACAGGGACGGTCGATCTGTATAACCTCGACACCGCCGTCGTCCTCGCCTCGAACAAACCCTGGAATCCCAGACCGGTGTTCCAGAGCTATCAGGCCTACACGCCCTTTCTGGCAGGGGTGAACCGAGATCACCTCCTCGGCCCAAAGGCGCCAGACACCATCTTCTTCGATCCGGCGACGATCGACGCCCGGTATCCCGCATTCGACGATGCGCTGAGTTGGCCCGTCATCGTCGCCCGCTACCGGTTCCGCGCCATGGCGAACGCGCTCGCGGTGCTCGACAAGCGCCCTGAAGCACTGCCGGAGCGACATGATGCGCCGATCGGCCAGACGGTGGCCCGTCTTGGAGACGACATCCCTGTGCCGGCCGGGCGGGTATGGGCCTCGATCGATACGGCCCAAACGTGGCGCGGCCGCGCGTTGAGCGTGCTGTTCCGATCGGCGGGTCTCGATCTGGAGGTCAGCTATGGCGATGGGCACAAGCGTGTGTTCCGCTTGGTCGCGCCGATCGCGCGCGGCGGGTTCCTGTTGTCGCCGACGATCGACGATGCCTCCAGCTTCGTAGCCCTGTTGCAGGGCCACGAATCCGATCCGGCGTCCCGTGCCGTCAAGGCCATCCGCGTTCTGGCATATGGCTCAGGTAAGCGGGATTGGCAGAACAGCGTGACGGTGCGGTTCTTTCGCTTTTCACCCACCTCCGAGCCGGCCGGAGCACTCTGACAGGAACGGCGTCCCGTGTATCCGCAGCACCGGCTATCATCTTCGCCGAAGCCAAGCCGCAACCCTGGATCGCGATAACAACTCGGCGGAGCCGAGCGATCGGTGCACCGCTCAGAGCCAGTAAACCAGCCGTGCCCGGAAGCGCGCGAAGAACGGCAGGGCTACGGCGGCCAGGATGACGACGGAGGCGCAGGCCGCGATGTAACTTTGCACCGGCGGGACGTGACCGAGCAGCGGCTCGGAAACGATGCGGAGCAGCGACGCGAAGGGATTGAGGAGCACCACGAGCTCCCTGCCGCCCGTGAGCTGGTCGGCCCGCCACATAATCGGGGTGATGAAGAAGAACAGCTGCATCGCGTTCTGCACGATTTGCGGCAGGTCTCGGAAGCGGGTCGCGAGCACCCCGAGCATCAACGTGAGAAAAAACAGAGCTGCCAGCACGATTGCAAGGCCCGGGATGGCCAGCAGGATCGTCCATGACGGACGCACCAAAAAGATCAGGAAAGCCAGCGGCACGATGAGAATGTTGTGGGCCAGCACGATCAGGTTGCGCACCAGCAAGCGCAGCACGAACACGGTTCGCGGCAGGGCGTCCTGTCGCATGAAGACGGCCGCCTGGGTGAACACGGTCGAGCTGTCGCTGATCATGCCGGAGATCAGCGTCCAGACCGTGATGTTCACGGCAAGGAACGGCAGGTAATCCTGCATCGGCTGGTTGAACAGCGTGCTGTAGACGAGCCCGATGCCACCGATGAAGATGGCCATGCTGAGCGTGATCCAGAACTGCCCGAACTTGGATCGGTTGTAGCGGAGCCGGATGTCGTTGGTGCCGAGCAGCATCCAGAGGTCGTGCGCCGCGAACCCGCCGACCAGGTCGCGCGTTGCGAGATCCCAATCGCGACGCTTCGGGCGGAGTGACGATACGAGGCTACTCAAGATGGGCACGGCCTAGGCGTCGAGCGATCTCGAGTCCGGTGACGCCGGTGCCGAACCTGCCGCATCGCGGATGAAGCGGCTTATAGGGCGGGGGGGGAACAGCGTCAAACCTCGC
Source organism: Lichenihabitans sp. Uapishka_5 (assembly GCF_033947565.1). Taxonomy (NCBI): domain Bacteria; kingdom Pseudomonadati; phylum Pseudomonadota; class Alphaproteobacteria; order Hyphomicrobiales; family Lichenihabitantaceae; genus Lichenihabitans; species Lichenihabitans sp. Uapishka_5. Next base: position 6,903 of record NZ_JARPVX010000059.1, on the reverse strand, counting down.
TGGTGACCCGCATCGAGGCTGTCTGATCCCGCACCGCGCCCGGCAGGCCGAGCCCGCGTTCGAGCCGTCAGGCGACTGGATTGCGGCCTTCCCAGGCTCCCGACACCAGGAAATGCTGAAGGGGGTCGACCCCGGCCGCCGCGACGTCCCCGTTCGCGGCCTCGTATCCGGTCGTGCTGAAAGCCGCGGAAGGGTCACGCCCTTCGTGCCATCCCGAAGCCTCGTAATGCAGCAGCGGATCGACGCCGGCGGCTGCCACGTCGGGGTTGCGCAGCTCGTAAAGCGCGGTCGAGAAATCCGCCGAGGGATCCCGTCCCTCGCGCCATCCGGTCTGGTCGTAGTGCGTCACCGGATTGACCCCGGCGCTCGCCACGTCGGGGTTGGTGTCGAGATATCCATTCGTGGAGAACAACGGATCGGGATTGCGCCCTTCGTGCCAGCCGCTGTTGTTGTAATGCGTCACCGCCGACGCGCCGGCCGCCTCGACGTCCTGGTTGGCCTGGAGGTAATAGGGCACGTCGATCAGCGGCGATGGGAAATCGTCCTGGTACACCCAGCTTCTGATCTGGGCCGCGGCCGCGGCGGTGATCTGCGTGCTGTAGCCGTTTGTGCCATCCCCGGATGACACGAGGCCGATCACCCGCGCCAGTCCGTTCTGTTCTTGCCAAAGCGGGCTGCCACTCGAACCCGGGGCCGTGTCGACGCCATCCAGCAGGCTGTAATTGGGGTCCTTGGTCACGGTCTCGCTGATCGTTACCTGAGCCCCGCCACCCGTCCCAGGGTAGCCGGTCACATTCACCGGGCCGCCATTGACGTCGGACGCAAGCTGCATCGTGCCTGCCGAAACCGGCCGGCTCAGATGGATCACGGCATAGTCGGATTGCGAGCTGGCCAGGCTGATTAGGTCGTTGGCGTCGCTCACGGCATTGTAGTGGAAGCTCGTGCCCGTCACGACCCCATAGGGTTCCGAACCGTTGTTATAGCCGGGCGCCACATAGATCGACGTCGCCGTCCCGACCCCCTCAGTGTAGACCACGTGCGAGGCCGTGAGCAGTTCGTCGGGCGAGATCAGCACGCCAGAGGCCTCAAAGGTCTGCCCTCCGATCGTATCCTGTACCAGCGCGATCGTTCCGTAGGGATAGTCGGCGGTACTCGACATGCAAGGCACCCGTGATGAGATCTGTTTAAGAACTTATGAGGACACATGGCTGTCCGGCAAGGCGTTTTAGCTTCGTGTCGGCTCTTTCGTGCGTCGCGATCCGTATCGTCGCGACAGGTCGCCGGACCTCGGTTGGGGCGCCGCTTCGGCAGCCTTGGCTAACGCTCATGCAAGGCTTCCGACCCGACCTGGGTGAGCGGCGAAAGGACGTAGTCGATGAGACGCTGGCGATCCGTCTTGATCTCCGCCGTCACACTCATCCCCGGCGTCAGCGGAACCGCGAGCGCACCAGCCTGGAACACCCGATCCGGAAGCGCGATCGTGATCGGGAAGACGAAGCGCTGCCCTTCGGGATCGTTCGTGCCGACCGACGCGGCGCTGCTGGCGAGGCTCGTCTCGTTGGCCTGCATGCGGCGCGCCTCGCCTTGATCGATGGCGTTATTGGCGATGCTCCGCACAGTGCCGGTCAGGGTTCCATAGCGGGTGAACGGAAAAGCATCGAGCTTGACCACGACCTCCTGGCCCGGCTTGATGAAGCCCACATCGGCGTTGTCGACGAAGGCCTGCACCTCGAGCCCGCCTTCGCTCGGCACGATGATCATCAGATCCTGGCCGGTGGTGACCACCTGACCGACGGTCGTCACGGCCAGCTTCTGCACGATGCCGTCGATCGGGGCCAGCAAGGTGGTGCGGTCCAGGCGCGCTTCGGCCTTGGCGAGGATCTCGCGATAGGCATCGGCCTTGTCGACGGCCTGATCGCGCTTGGCTGCATTGTCGGCCCTCGTTTCTGCAACGGCCTTGTCCCTGCCGCCCTCCAAGGTCGTCAGCGCGGCTTCCGCTTCGCCACGGGCGCCCTTGTCGGCGACAAGGCTCGCTTCCGCCTTTTGGTGGTCCTGCACCGCATCGATCAAGCTCGACCGCGTGCCGGCATCGTGGGCGACCAGCGTTTGCCGCATGGTGACCCGCTCCTGCGCCGTGGCGATCAGGGCCGTGTCGCTCGTGATCTGATCGTCCAGGCGCTTCAGGGTGGCGCGCTTCTCGGCCGCCTGCTCGTCGAAGGACCGTAGGGTCTCGTGGAAGCGGATAATATCGGCGCCCAGGGTTTCCGTTTCGCGCTGTTGGAGCTCGGCGGGGACGCGTGGATCCCAGGCGATGGCGGGAACGCCGACGCCCGGCGTTTCCCCGGCAGCGGCGCGCAGGGCCGCCCCATAACGCGCGGCATCAGCCAGGGCGACCGACAAGCTTTGGCGCGCCTGAGTGGCGTCGGCCTCTGCCTCGGTCCGATCGAAGGCCACCAAAGCATCGCCCCGATGCACGATGGCGCCGTCCTCGACAAAAACGCGGGCCGTCCGGCCCGGCTCGAGCGGCTCGATGACCTTGTTGCGTCCCTTCGGCTCGATCTTGCCCTTCGCCACGGCCTCGATGTCGACGCGTCCAAAACACGACCACGCCGCCGCGAGCGCCACGAAACTGCAGACGGTGAGCATCAGCACGCGGCGCAGCGGAGAGGCGGGCGTTTCCAGCACCTCGAGCGCGGCAGGCAGGAATTCCCGGTCGTTGTGGAAGCGGAGCCGCGCCCTCATGGGGCCGCCTGCCCGTTCTGCAGCGCCAACAGCCGGGCATAGATCCCGTTCGGACGCTCAAGGAGGTCGGCATGCGCGCCTTCCTCGACGATGCGGCCGCGATCGATGGCGACGATCCGGTCGCAGCCCCGCACGGCGGCGAGCCGATGCGCCACGATGATCACGGTGCGGCCCCGCACGATGGCCCGCATGTTGTCCTGGATGATGCGCTCGCTTTCATAATCGAGCGCGCTCGTGGCCTCGTCGAGGATGAGGATGCGCGGGTCGGTCGCGAGCGCCCGCGCGATGGCGATGCGTTGCCGCTGTCCTCCGGAAAGGTTGGCGCCGCGTTCCTCGACGAGCGTGTCGTAGCCTTGCGGCAGGGCGGCGATGAACGGGTGAGCCCCGGCGAGCTCCGCCACCTGCAGGACGCGGCTGCGCGGCAGGCCCGGGTTCGCGAGAGCGATGTTTTCGTGGATCGTGCGATTGAACAGCATGTTGTCCTGCAGCACGACGCCGATCTGGCGCCGGAGCCAGCCCGGATCGAGCTGAGCCGCATCATTGCCGTCGAGCAGGACTTGGCCCTCCTCGGGCGAGCACAGCCGCTGCACCAGCTTGGTCAGGGTGGACTTGCCCGAGCCGGAGGGTCCGACGACCCCGAGCACCTCACCCGGCCGGATATCGAGGCTGACATCCCGCAGGATCGGAGGCCCGTCGGGCCGGTACCGAAAGGTGACGTGCCGGAAGCTGATGCCGCCGCGCAATGGCGGCAGCGACTGAAGCGCCGCAGGCGCCCGTTCCATGGGCGCGTCGAGGATGTCGCCGAGGCGCTCCACCGAAACCTGCACCTGCTGCACGTCCTGCCAGAGCTGCGACAGGCGCAGGATCGGCTGCACGACCTGGCTTGCGATCATGTTGAAGGCGATCAGTTGACCGACCGTCATGTGGCCGCTGATCACCGCCTGGGCGCCCAGGAAGATGATGGCCACGGTTGTGACCTTGCTGACCGTGCGGATCAGGTTCTGGCCGATCGTGCCCAGCATGGAGGCGTCGAAGGCCGTGCCCACGTAGGCGGCCAGGCGCTCCTCCCACTGCATCTGCATCAAGGGCTCGACCGCGGCGGCCTTGAGGGTCTGCGCGCCCACCACGGCCTCCACCAGAAACTGCTGGGATTTGGCACCCCGGTCGAATTTTTCCTTGATGCGGTCCCGCAGCAAGGGCCGGATCAGGATCGCCAGGATCACATAGGCCGGAATCGAGGCGAGCACGACGATCGTCAGCGGCACCGAATAGCCGAACAGCACCAGGATGAACAACAGCGTGAAGACGAGGTCGAGCGCCGCCGTCAGGCCCTGGCCGGTGAGGAAGCTGCGGATCGTCTCGAGTTCCCGCACGCGGGCGACCGTCTGCCCGGCGGGGCGCGTCTCGAAATAGCTGAGGGGCAGGCGGAACAGGTGACTGAAGAGGCGGCGGCCGAGTTCGACGTCGATCCGGTTCGTCGTGTGGGCCAGCGTATAGGTCCGGAGATAATCGAGGAGGCCCTCGAACAGGCTGAGCACCAGCATGCCGAGCACGATGACCACCAGGGTCGAGGTGCCTTTATGGACCAGAACCTTGTCAACCACGAGCTGGAAGAACAAGGGTGTGACAAGGCCGAAGATCTGCAGGAAAAACGAGGCCAGAACCACATCGCCGAGCGGCTTCCGGTAGCGCCATATCGAGGGCAGGAACCAGCGCAGCCCGAAAGGGCGGCGCTCGGCGCCGGCGCCGCCGAACCGCCGTGTGACCAGCACGGCCGTCCCGTCCGACCAGGCCAGGACCTCGTCGAGGGCGATGTCGCGGGCCGTGCCGAGGACCGGGTCGATCAACCGACGCCGGGCCTTGTCCCGCGTCGCGACCAGGATGGCGTAGTCGCCATCGGTCGACCGCAGGATGGCCGGCAGGGGAAGCTGGTGCAGGCGATGCGCCGTGAGAGGCGCGATGGCACGCGCCCGCAAGCCCACGCGCCGGGCGCCGAGCACGATGTCGTCGTGTCCGCCCCGCCTGCCGCCGAGCGCGAGATCGTGGTGCAACTGCCCGGGATCGACGGCGATCTGGAAATGCCCGGCAACCGCCGAAAGCGCCACGAGCGCCGCATCCCAGGCGCTTGCCTGATGTCCGCGTCCGGGCCCGTCGGTGGTGTTCATGAAGGCGGGACAACCTGAGCGGTCAGTAAGGGATCCACGATGGCGCGTGATAAAGCCTCAAGGGGGCGTCGCGCCCCGAGATGCCGATCATCCGCTCACGCAGAGACCTTATGCGGCGACCCGTGACTCCGTCCAGCGTCGCGGTCGAGCATCGTGCCCGCGCCCGCCGCGAATTGGTCTTCCAAGGCGATCAAAGGGGCTGCGGCGCATTCGAATGCCCTCTGCGCCTGCAACGTCCCGCGCGTCCGATCCGCCTGCCCGGCTCAAGGCAGGAACGGCATCAGAGCTTCGAATTGGTCCGTCAGCTCAGCCGCTGGCGACTTGCCCGACAGGGCTTGTTTGAACCGGTCGAACCGAACGTCCACGACGGAGATCACGCTGTCCTGCACAGCATCGATGTCGCCGTGCAGCGCGGGGTCGCGCGACACCAGGGCTGTGACGAGGCCGAGGACGGCGCCGCAATAAAGATTCGGCGCCAGCATCATCGGGGGCGAGGCGCCCGCGCCCGAGGACACATCGATCTTGCGGATGGGGCGCGCCTCTGCCAGGGCCAGCGTCAGGCTGGCGCAGGCCGCTGCGATGGACGACCCCGGGCCGTTGCCCTGGCGCGCCTGGAATCCGTCCTGCGCCCGGTCGAGCGCATGTTCGGACACGAGGGCGTTGCGGATGGCATGGGCGGCCAGCAGGCGCTTGTAGGGCTCGTACAACAGGTCGGAAAAGGAAGCGTCGGGGGCCAGAAAGGCGTCGATCGACACGGCGATGTGGCCACCCCTCCCCTGCGGCCGGACGACGTCGGCCGCGAGGCTTTCGACCTGCGTCAAGATCCCGTCGACGGCCCGCAGGGCCGGTGTGCCGACGACCGACCCCGCCGCGATGAAGGGCGCCAGTTCGATGCTGGCCACGGATTTCGGCAGCGCGGCCCCGGGGGTCTCCACCTCGGCGCGGATCGTGTAGCGCACGGTGCGGATGCCGTCCTTGATCGCGTGAAGCACGTGATCGGTGGAACGCCGCACAAGCTTGTCCTTCTGCCCCATCGACTCCACCCCAAGCCCCGCGATCCGTCCATCCTTATCGTTGCAATATGGCAAATCAAGCAGCGTCGCGGACGCGGGGGGGAGCCCGTTATCCGGCGAGACCGAAGCCGAGGATCGCCGCCACGGTTTCGGGCGCCTCGAGGTGCGGCATGTGGCCGACGCCGGGGATCAGGTGCGCCGCCACCAGGGGCGGCAGGGCGGCGGCATGCCGGGGCGGAATGATCCGGTCCGCGGTGCCGAACACCACGCGAACCGGGATGCGCAGTTTGGCAAGGTCGGCGCGCGTCGAGAACGCCTGCGTGCCGTCGGGGAACAAGGCCGCCGCGAGACGTCGCTGGGCCGCCACGAGGCCGGTGCCGTCGCGCCCCTTCAGCGTGGCCCGCACGAAGGCGGGCGTGATGGCCCGCGGATCGGCCACCAGCTCTGCCATCCAGGGTGCCAGGGCGGCTTCCGATGTTGCGGCCAGAAAACCGTCGATGAAGCCGCCGTTGATGTCCGGCCCGAGGCCCGCCGGCGCGATCAGCACCAGGGAGCGGATGTCGACCTCCCCGCGCGCCGCGATCGCCGTCATCACGGCACCGCCGAGCGAATGCGCCACCACGTCGATGCCGTCGAGCCCGTTGAGCGCCGCTTCGGTGGCGCCCACGAGGTCGTCGAAGCTCGCGATGCCGTTCAGCGGCGTCGATCCATGACCCGGCAGGTCAAGGCCGTGCACGGGCCGCCCCAGCGACTGCCCTTGCAGGAACGGCCGCCAGCCATTGGCCTCGGCGCCGAAGCCGTGAACCAGCACCAGCGGTCGTCCCTGGCCGGCGCGCAGGCGCTTGAGGCCGACCCCGACGGATGTCGGAGCCGCGGCAGCGGGCTGCGCCACGGGGACCGGAGGGAGCGCCGCGGGTTCGGGCAGGCGGCGCGGCGGCGCCGGAGTTTCGATTGCGGGTTCGGCTTGCGTGCGGGGCCGCATC